>JBCBCD010000545.1:0-5232 GCA_038530915.1 Bacteroidota bacterium | reverse complement strand
GTAACCAAGTTCCCCCTCCATCGTCACTTCTGCAATTTCCGCACATACAGTGTCGCCAAAGCACATCATGGCCAACCCCTTTCCACGACCTTCCAAGGTTTCTTTAGTCCATAATCCATTTGTTTTGATGTAGGATAGAACTTCTATCTGTCTTTCTCGTAACAGTTTTTTTCTGGGTAGCATTCGTTCTATGACCGCCTGGGACATTTCTCTTGGGTCTCCCCAATCCACTTCATGACTTAACAATTCTAAACGATAGTCCAATGGGTCTTTTCCCAAGTAATAAGCCAATTCATCAATAAAGCATTCTTTGGATAAAGCTGCCGAATGTTCGCCAACACTACGCCAAGCTCCATATTGCAGCAACGTTGGTACTTTACTTCGGTAACATCGAATATTGGGAAAAGCATAGTAGTGATCCCACTTTGTGGACCAAACTGCATAATTAATGGTGCAGATTGCCTGATTTTCTATGGCTACAACAGATTTGTCCGGTGTAATTGCCGCTTTCATGTAATTTTTGAGATATGGTTGGCAATGATCGTTCTTTATCTCATCCTCTCTGGTCCATGTAAGTTTTACAGGTTTACGGATTTTTTTGGAAATAAATGCAGCCTCAATGGAGGTATCCGCGGCATAACGTCGACCGAAAGAACCACCAGATTTTATAACATGAATTTTTACTTTTTCTTCAAGTATTTCGAGAGCTTTGGATACATTGTTAATTGTTTTCTCAGGGTCTTGAATACCTACCCAAATTTCACAGACATCATCCTGAAAATGCGCTGTAGCATTTAGAGGTTCCATAACGGCATGCGTCTGATATGGGGTGTTGTATTCCATTTCCAAAGCCTTGTTTTCAGTATTTTGAAAACAAGGCTCAACATTGCCAAGGTCCATACTCATGAAAGCTGGAGAATCTTTCAAAGCGGCCATATCCTCATTTAAAGACGCAATACTTCTATTGGCATTTTCTCCAACATCCCATTCTACCTTAAGCCGTTTTCGTGCTTTAATAGCAATCCAAGTGGAGGAGGCCACTATTACAACCCCATCATAAACATATCCAATGATTGAATGCAGACTTTCTTTGATTTTTTGTGGTATGGCTATTGGAAACACGTCTATCACGCCCTCCATCTTCCTCACCTCAGTATCATCATAGCTTTTGATTCTTCCTCCGTAAATTGGACACCTTTCAATTGAAGCGTACACCATACCTGGAATGTCCATATCAATGCCGTATCTCATGTTTCCGGAAACGACATCTTCAGTTATTCGGTTTTTGACCGATTTCCCCACATACACGTATTCCTCAGGTTTTTTTAAAACAACGTGTTCAGGTATGGGTATCTTCGCGGCTTCCCTTGCCAATTCCCCAAAGCCAAATGTCTGGTTCGTAATCCGATTGGTAACTTTACCATTGTTTACCTCTAAAACTATTGGGTCTACACCCCATTTATTGGCGGCTGCTTGCTTTAAGAGGGCTTTTGTCGTAGCGCCGGCAGTACGAACGGCATCCCATGTCCGAGCTATTGAACCGCTGCCCCCCGTGGTACCCATTTCAAGCCAAGTGTATTTTGGGTCATAGAAAGCTTGTTCTATCTTTATTTTGGACCAATCCGCATCCAGTTCATCGGCTATAATGGTCGGTATGGTAGTTCCCGTACCTTGGCCCATTTCATGTTTTGTGAGCATTATGGTAATCTCACCATTGGTATCTATGGAAATGAACTTATTGAACTCTATATCTGCTGTAAATCTATCAGATGAAACAAGTTTGCCGTATGCGGGAAGGCAGATTGATACCACCAATCCACCTCCAACTTTGCTGCCAACCTTTAAAAAATCACGTCTATTCATCATGCAATCCATTGATTTTCTTTGCAGCGGATTTTATGGCGTTTCGAATTCTCGAATACGTCCCGCAACGACAAATGTTTCCTTTCATAGCTCTTTCAATCTGCTTATCGGAGGGATTGGGGATACGTTCCAAAAGGGCCACGGCACTCATGATCTGACCTGACTGACAATAGCCACACTGTGGTACATCTTCTTCTTCCCATGCTATCTGTACAGTGTGGTTGGATTGTTTGGACAAGCCCTCAATTGTAGTAATGGATTTGTCACCAATACTATCAATTGGTATGCTGCACGAGCGCATGGGAATTCCTTCTATATGAACAGTGCAAGCTCCGCACTGTGCTATACCACATCCGTACTTGGTTCCGTATAGTTTTAACTTATCCCTTAAAACCCACAGTAGTGGTGTATCGGGGTCAATATGGATTTGATAAGTCTTATTATTGATTTTTAAAGAGTAATGAGCCACTGTCAATTATTTATAATTGCTCTTAATTCAGTAATTGATATCTCAGGAGTTTCATTTTCCCAAGAGTTCTGGATATAGTTTATCACATCCACGATTTCTTTTTCACTAAGAGGTATAGGTTTCATTCCACCCTCGAATGATGAGCCATGACTGATGAGCTGCACTGCACGTTTGGTTTGGTCCATGGAAATCTTATTGGGTCTTACCAATGAAGGGTAAATTCCAGTAATACCATTTCCATCTGGTTGATGGCAGGTGATGCAATTGGCGATATATACTTCTTTCCCTCTTTCCATACTTAGCTCTTTCATGGTTGGTTGGCAAGCTGCTAAAGCGAATAGACTTGAGAGAACTAGAGAGCAGTGTTTCATTATCTACACTATTTTTCGATGTTTTGCTACCCTATTGATATAGCTAACATGTGTTCTTTGTATGTCTAAAAATAATAGTGGTAGAAGTTGATTTTGATAATAATGATGTAAGGATTTTATCTTGACAATTATTCTCAAAATGATATTGTTAAAACCTGTATCATTGATGCTGTTTCCATCAATCAATTACAAAATGGAGGAGCATAAAATAGAATCCAATCAGATTTTTCTTTTAGCGCAGAATTGGCTTATTTTTTTCATTTTGCTTGGGGGTAGTGCTTACCTGACCTCTATTATAGCAAGTAGTTATTTCCCAAGTACCGATAATACTCACACATTTATGATAAAACTTAAATCAATGAGCATCAAACTGTTTGGTGTGCTCAAACCTTTTGTAGAGCTTTTCCTGATTTTTTGGTTGGTAGATTGGGTATTAAAAAAGGTAGGTTGTAGTATTTCTGCAGGTTTAATAAAAAAACAATGGCGTGTAGAGAAGTTTCTTGTTATCGCTCTTTTGCTCATTTTTATAATTCTTGCTTTAGTTCTTACCGAAGCTATTTTTTATTTGAAAAGCATCATACTACTAGTTGGCGGTATCTTAATAGGTATTCGTGTAAAGCATGTTGGTTTTGATTCTAAAATATTGAAGATAATCAGGGGGAACATATCTAAGGAGTAGTTCTTTTATTATCAAAACATTAGTATTCGGTGCTGTCCGTTAGCAAAAAACCTAAGTATAGTAAGGAATTATTACATACAAAGGTTTTAAACTGGAGTGTCCAAAAATCACATAAATTTCTTTTATGAAAAATCTTTGTTTGCCATTGTGTATAATGCTGTTTCTAAGTTTCGAGATATATCCTCAAGATAAAATGTTGAACAGGATACTTGAGAATCTTGAGGTAGAATTGGTTGAACCCGGTATTGTTTCAACTAGTGATTTTGAGTTTGGAACTACTTTATCCCCAAATGAAAGCACTATTTTTTTTGTTAAAGGATTACCTGGATTTCAACGTACCGTAATTGTTTATGTTGAAAAGGAAGATGACCAATGGTCCAAACCCAAAATAGCTCCATTTAGTGGTATATATAATGACACGAACCCCTATTTTTCAAAAAAGGGAAATCGTTTATATTTTACATCAAACCGCCCATCTGGGATTGAATATGTAAGGAGTTCAAACCTGTGGTATGTTGAAAAAACGAAAGATGATTGGTCAGAACCCAAACTGGTAAAGGGTAAAATCAATGATGAGTTTGATATCATTTATCCTACCATTCAAGCTGATGGAACCATCCATTTTGTTTCATGGAACAGACCCAATTCTAAAAATGGCGATATCTATATCTCAAAACTTGAGAATGGAAAATATTCGCAACCAGAATTGGTAGATGAACTGAATACCGTAGCCAGTGATGCGGACCCAGAAGTGAGCCCCGACGGTAAGTATATGTTTCTCGTCAGCCAGCGAAAAGGAGGTTTTGGGCATTATGACTTATACATTTCTAAAAGACAGAGCAATGGAACATGGGGAGAACCTATAAATTTAGGTCCAAAGGTGAATACATTTTTTATGGATTCCGATCCCGTATTAAGTCCGGATGGGAAAACCTTGTTTTTTTCGAGTGATAAATTTGACACTACTCTTTCTTCAACATCTACATACAATAGTTATAATTCTATTGTCAATTTCTACAATATGATTCAAAATGGTAGAATGAATATCTACAAAGTGGAAATCACGGAGTTACTAACGTATTTAGAATCAAACTATTAAAGTTTTTAGTTTTGTTGAAGCTTGCTAAACCTAATCTGATTTCTTCCATCATGAATTTTACAATAAATCCACTTTGGAGAAACCGTCTTTTTGAAAGATAGTTTAACTTTAAGGAAGAAATGCGATTTGCAAGCAAGGTTTGCAACCTCCCTTTAAATGAAACTTAGTCTAATAAACATTATTCACGCAATGGTGGTTTGGCAAAGCTTTTTGTTTGCCATTGTTCTGATTAATCCAAAGTTTTACAAGTTGAAGAGCAATAGATTTTTGTCTCTTCTTTTATTTACGTTGGCACTACATTTTTCATATAACCTTCTGTATACTAATGGATACTATGCAGAACTTTTATCACCTTATAGCTACAGCTATGGACTACTTTATGGTTCTTTTATTTTTTTTTATGTTCGCTTCCATCTCTTGAATGATGCTAAGTTTAAAACTATAGATTGGTTTCATTTTTCTCCTTTTTGCTTGTATCTCATTTTTACTTTTTTAGGTTATCGTCCTTATAGGGTAATAGATGATTTCCTTTTACCCATAATGCTTTTTTATTGTGTGTTATCCTTTAAAACCATTTATTCCTATAACAAGACATTACCTTATGTTTCAGCAAAAAACAAAAGTTCACAGGCGAAGTGGTTATACAGTATTGTTTTTTTGATGTTTGCAATTACACTTTTGAATTTGTTGCAATTTTATGTGAACAGGGTTAGATTAATGGGGATAGAATTTTCGTTGGAAGCATTTGTTC
>JBCBCD010000544.1:0-5238 GCA_038530915.1 Bacteroidota bacterium | reverse complement strand
GACAAGAAGGAGTGGTAAAAAATTTATAAAGAATAGCTGGCGAAGCTTTGAAAAGAAATTCCAATTCTAACTTAACTCTATCCATAAAAAAATAATTGAATATTTAAATCTATAGGTTTTAGTCTACAGTGTATTTAGTGTTGTTGTTAATAAATAAGTACTTATCTAGCGCGAATCAATATAGTAGAAAACTACAAAGAAACAAATGCTGTGATTTTTATACATTATTCTGACGATTGTTAATGTACAAATAAAAATTAATTATCGAAGGTAGTGGCAATTACTTTTAATAAAAAATAGGTGAAAAATTGTTTTCTCAGAATAAAATTTTATTTGACGGTATTTATTTGATACCAGATAGTAAATAGTTTGAATATTATTTAACTCTAATGGTTTAGGTGCTTGACTCTCATCTTATAATACTTTACTTTTGTATGCTGTGTAGAAAAAATAAAGAGGCAAGTATGCAGTATATATTACACGTACAAACACAGATAAATCGTCATTTATCAAGAAACAAGGACTGGAATACTCCCTCTTATTTATCCAACTATCTTTCTCTGAACACTATCCAAATTTACAATCCTACGTCTTTGACAATTTGTTATTTTAAAAAAATATTATTTATAAATGAGACAGCTTAAGATTACCAAGTCTATAACTAATCGTGAGAGTCAGTCATTGGAGAAATATTTACAAGAAATTGGTAAAGTTGATCTTTTGACTCCGGAAGAAGAAGTGGAGCTGGCAAAGCGAATAAAACAGGGTGATCAAGCCGCACTTGAGAAGCTTACCAAAGCAAACTTACGTTTCGTAGTATCTGTAGCTAAGCAATACCAGAATCAAGGATTGTCTTTAAGTGATTTGATAAATGAAGGAAATCTTGGCCTTATCAAAGCCGCACAGCGTTTTGATGAAACCAGAGGTTTTAAATTTATCTCTTATGCCGTTTGGTGGATTCGTCAATCTATTCTTCAAGCATTAGCAGAACAATCACGTATCGTACGTTTACCACTTAATAAGGTTGGTTCGCTGAATAAGATCAATAAGGCTTTTTCTGAATTAGAACAAGAGTATGAAAGAGAACCTTCTTCTGAAGAATTGGCAGAAATGCTCGAAATTCCAACTGAAGAGGTAGAAACTACATTGGGAGTAGCTGCAAGACACGTCTCCATGGATGCACCTTTCGTAGAAGGGGAAGACAATTCATTGCTAGATGTTCTTGAAAACTCCAGTACACCGGATACGGACCAAGAGTTGGATTACAACCAGTCTCTGAGAAGAGAAATTGAACGTTCTTTAAGCACTTTAACGGAGAGACAATGTGATGTGATCAAATTGTACTTCGGAATAGGTGTTGAGCATCCAATGTCTTTGGAAGATATAGGTGAAAAATTTGGCCTTACTCGTGAACGTGTAAGACAAATTAAAGATAAAGCAATCAATAAATTGCGTTCTGCTAACAGAAGTAAATTATTGAAAAATTATTTGGGTAGCTAATAGGAAGCTTTTAGCATTTAAATAAAGAAAAAGGCCAATTCAAATTCAATTTGAATTGGCCTTTTCAATAGGTATAAAACTCGATTATGAAAAGTCATCTGATTTTCAGCTGACTGGGTCAGCCGAAAATCAATTACAGACCTTATTTCTTTAAAATATTTTTGCTTACGAGCATATCTTTCGATTCAATCGTCACAATGTAAGTTCCACTAGCAATATTGCCTGCATTCCAGTTTAAGATTTGACGACCTTTACTCATCTTTTCGTTTGCTAATACCTTGATTACTCTACCATTCAAGTCACTAATGGTTACTCTGGTTCTAGCTGCTTGAGGAAGGTCAAAGTCGATAGCGATAGATTCATTAAAAGGATTAGGATAAAGGTTTAAGCTTTGTTCGAGTACGGCACTCTTATTGGATAAGCTTCCTTCCACTACCGTATTTTCGTTTAGACGACCTTCTACGACTGGGGTTTTACTTCTTTTACTTAAACGACCTTCTATAGTTTTCTTTTTCGCTAATTCTTGCTCTTTTTTCTTAGTCATCTCAGTGTTTTCATCTGCATTCTTCTTCGCTTCTTTGGCTTTTTTTCTGCTTCCTCTTATTACAATCTCTGTCTCGTAACCATCTTTTTCACTTTTCTTAAGATGGTCTTGCTTTAACTTGGTTGTTATGATAATAACTCCATCCTTTCCTCGTGACCCATAGATAGCTACTGCATTTGCATCTTTAAGGACTGTAATAGTTTTAATATCTTTAGGTTCCAATTCAATTAAAATGTCCTTTCTGTTCTTATCCATTATCTTGCCATCTATTACAAATAGAGGTTGAAGAGAATCTTGATCAGCATACTGATGTCTAATTCTTACCTTTGAATTTGCTTTCTCAGCAGGAACAACTTCTTTATATTCCTCCACTATTTCTTCAATGGGTTCTTCATTTATGATTGGAAGTTCTTTCACCGGCGCCTCTTTGATAATTTTGGTCCAAATAAACATTACATCTTTTCCTTCTTTCTTGTACTTCTCAGGAAGGCTTCCTAATTTGAATACTTCTATGTAGTCAATGTTCTCAGGATCTTTTTCTATTTCTTCCTTAACTTCATTCCATAGGCCTTTTCTTTCGCCATCCAAATAGACTACGAATTCTTGATCAGTCTTTATTTCTACCTCTGAATCCAGTGATTCAACCACATTATCTTTGACGTGAATGCTCAATTTGTCTGTTTTTAAAACAGTTTTGTCTTTCGATAGATCCATTGTAATCAAGGCTACTCCCTCGCGAGCCTGATCGCCATATTTTTGGACCAATTGTTCGTTAGGACGTTTGAAGATCATGAAATCAAAATCATCCGTTTTAAGGTCTTTGGACAATTTACTCTGCTTACCCCAAACTTTTTCATTGACAACAATTAGTGGATCTACTTCTTTTTTATTGACATAAAAAATAGATTCTTTGATGGTTTCCTTTAAATCCATTCCTGATGAGTTGGCAGGCTTAACCTTTTCTACCACCTCAACTTCGTTGATTAGTCTTTCATTAGAAATAACTGTTACCACACCCTCAGAAGCTATTGCACCAAACTTTGACAATGATTTATCTGTAGGCGGTGAAAATGTTACCGTACCAATTAGCTTTTTATCATAAGGAAGCTTTAAATCTTTTTGCTTGCCTAATACTTCATCATCCACAACAATAATCGGATTCACTGTAATCATATTTCCTTTTGTTCCCAACTGGAACTTTGAACTTAATAGATCATCTTTGATATCCATTCCTGTTATCAAGTTGCCTCCTTTGTTATATCCAATTCTAATATCTTCTACAACTACTTCCTCTTCCTCTACAACAACCTCTACTTCTTCAGACTTAATTTTTTTGGAAGACAACACCCCTGTTATCTCTTTTTTTGAGCCTAAGTTTGCTCTATTAGGATCTACCACAATATTAGCTACTAATGGAACATTACCTTCCAGTGGACTTCTGGTTAAGTAGAAGTCAAAATTATACTCCTCGTCCTGGTGCTCATTGAGATATAATTTGTAAACAGTATCGTCGTTCAACAATGGACTTTTAGCATTTCTGACAGATTTTTTATTTACATTGACTACACCATACTTGGCATCTTTACCATATTTCTGGATCAAAGCCTGGTTGGCATCTATGTACAAAATAATATCTACCTCTTTCAACGTATTGACACTAAATTGGCCAAAGTCTTTTTCTATTGCATTGAGAAATTCTGCCTCATTTCTTCCATAACTTGTTCCATTATAGAAAAATAGAGGAGCAATTCCTTCTTCATAGAAGTCATTTTGAAGGTATTCACTAAATACATTTCTGTTAAACTCGACTCCATTATTTGATAATTCTTCCATAATCTCTTCTACTGATTCATCCAGCTTTACATCAGAAGAAGAACCTTGCGACCAATTAGCTGTCAACAACAACAAAAACATTAAACTGAGAACTCCGGACAACATGGGTTTGCGCCAATCAATAGCTTGATCCATTTGTCCAAATAAACGCTTTACACGATGTGTGAATGTATTTTTATTTCCACTAAAAGACATGGCTAAGTTTGTTTTAGAATGAATTGAATAGGCAGTGAGCTGTGTAAGTGTCCTTGCATAAAGCATTCGTTGTTGATGGCCCGCCTGCAGGACCAGGTCATCACAACAATGTTCACGAGCTTCACGTACTTGGGTGGATAACCACCATACTGCCGGGTGATAAAAAAACAAGAGCTCCAAAAGTGACTGAAACCAATTAATTAGGTAGTCCCATCTTTTAATGTGGGCCAATTCATGCAGGAGGATAAATTCAACCTGCTCCATATTCAATTGATTAATCAATCCAATTGGAAAGAGAACGACAGGCTTTAAATGCCTGAGGGTGCTGGGTTCAATCACACGGTCCGATAAATAAATCTGGACCTGTTTTTGAATGCCCATTTGTGTACAAAGCTTTTCAAAAAGTTTAATCCATTCTGTAGGTGGACTTTGCAGTCCTTTTCTACTGAGGTTGTATAAATACCATCCACTTCCCATTAGTCGAAAACCCATTAAGAATGTTCCCAATAACCAAGCAATAACAATTACAGGAATATTTTTTTCAAAAAAAGAAATGGTGTGTTCGAGTATAGAAGTTTGTGTTGCTATTTCAGCTTTTTTGTCAGCTTCTTCTAAAAAGAAATTGACTGTAAAAATGTCTCCTGAAGCGTTAACTCCAGATTCAGCGATAAATGCCAGACTTTCATGGCTGTAATTCTGATAATAATAAGTAAAAGTGAGTGTACTGCTGATCAGAATAAATACCATAGAAGCCAGCGAAATACCGTAACGCCATTTTGCATATTTGGAAGATAGTATCGTCCAGGTCAATCGTACAAGCAATGCGACTGCAAGAGCAATCCAAAGAGAATGTAAAAGCGTCCAGCCCAGGGCCATTACTAAAGGTTGGTTAAGTGTAAAGTTTTCCATTAGACATCATCTTTTTGTTGGTCCAACCATTTTTGTAAAGCTTCCAATTCTTCCTTTGTCGTATTGTTCTTTCCTAATGCATGCATCACAAGATTCAATGCAGATCCACTAAAAGCTTTATTTACCAATCGATTGGTCAAAGTTTGTTGAATTTCTTCCTGCTTAGGGATTGCTATGTAAAAATGTAGCTTACCGCTCTTCTCCCTCTTAACCATACCCTTGTCAAACATCCTTTGCATTTGCTAAGCAAATGCAAA
>JBCBCD010000543.1:0-5195 GCA_038530915.1 Bacteroidota bacterium | reverse complement strand
CGATCTATTTACTTCAAAAAAACTAAAGAGGGTATTGTCTTGTAGACGTGATTTTAAAATGATCCCATTGTCTTCATCGATATCATAAAGTCCTTTTTCCGGATCTACTACCAATAAAAAATAATTGCGTGGCTTACCGTCATAAACCAGTTTGAACTCAAAGCGGTGAGTAGAATCTGTTTCCAATAAATGGAATTCCATCGGAATTTGTTGGAGTTCATTATTGGGATTGTAAATGCTAAGCGTGCCTTTATAGATGCCCAAAAAGTCATTTGGAAAGTTGTTAAGGTCTGTTTGAGCAAAGGAAAGAGTAGAAAAAAATAGCAAAACAATACTAATGGAAATATTTTTCATGCTATGGTGCTTTTTACTTTTATTTTTTAAAAAAACAATGACAATAGCGTTATAAACAAAATACTTGAGATCGATAAAACAGTAGTCATCACAGACCAGCTTCTAAAAGTCTCCTTTTCATTTAAGCCAAGATACTTACTCACCAACCAAAAACCACTATCATTTACATGTGAAAGTATGCTAGCACCAGAAGCAATGGCAATAACTAATAATGCTAAAGAGGTTCCTGAATAGGCTTCAGGAATAAGTGGTGCCGTTAATCCTGCCGCTGTAATCATTGCCACAGTGCTAGAACCCTGCAATACACGCACTAAAACTGCTGCAAAGAAACCAAAGAAGAGAATACTCACATTTTGTTCCGCAAAATAATTAGCTAACATCTCTCCTACTCCTGTAGTGATCAATACTTGTTTGAATACACCTCCCGCACCGGTCAGCAAAATAATAACACCAGCAGGTCCGAGTGAAGCGGTTGTGATGTCCAGTAATTGTTTCTTGGTAAAATTTCTTTTTATACCCAAAAAATACCAAGCGATCAGATTAGCCAGAATCAATGCTGTGAAAGGGTGTCCCAAAAGTTGAATCAGGTTTAACAACAAATCAGGCAGGGCCAAATTCCTCCCTAAAGGACTAGTAGTAAATGTATTGAGTAGAATCAAAACTATTGGTATAGATATAATCGTAAAGATCATCCAGGGAGGAGGTATTTCAACAATCTCTTCCTCATTAGTTTCAATTAAGTCCGGAGCAGCTATATGTATTTTACCCGCTATATAGCGACCAAAAACTGGGCCCGTGAGAATAGCGGTTGGAATTCCTACAATAAAACCAAACAATATTACCAATCCCAAATCTGCTTTAATAATATCAGCTACTGCTACAGGTCCGGGAGTAGGTGGAATAAAAGCATGTGTAATCGCCAAACCAGCTAATAAAGGAATGGCATAATGCAGTAAAGAATGTCCGGTTTTTCTTTGTAAAGCATAAACCAAGGGCACCAACAAAATAAAGGCTACATCAAAAAAGACAGGAATAGCTACAAAAAAACCAGTAATAACCATGGCCCAATTGGCCCGTTTTTCACCAAAAAGCTTTAACAAATATTTGGCCAATGATTCTGCACCTCCAGAATGTTCTAAAATGGCGCCAAACATCGCTCCTAAGCCAACCACAACTGCGACAAACCCAAGGGTATCACCCATGCCTTTCTTAACGAGTTCAATGGTTTCAGTAGGAGAAACACCTGACAATAAAGCGACAACAATACTACTGATCAACAAGGCAATAAAAGCCTGCATTTTTAACCTTAAGATGAGAAAGAGCAATAAGGCAATCCCTATGCCTACATAAAGCAGTAGTTGAAAATCAATCATGTTCTAAGGTGAGTTTTTTTACTAATTCATCAATGATTTGTTCTGGAGTTTGATCAATATCAATGTGGATACCATAAGCTGGAATTTCAAGTGCATCGAATTGAGATTGCAAGAGGTCTACTTTCATAAAATGTCCTGCTCTTTTCTTAATTCTTTCAGCGATCAACTCAAGGCTACCGTCTAGAAATATCCATACAAGCTTGTCACTGTTTTCATTTAAAAACTTTCTATAGTCTTCTTTTAATGCGCTACAAGCCAAAACCACACCACTTTTACTCCATTCTTCAAAATTGGAACGCATGGCCTCCAACCAAGGATAGCGATCTTTATCATTCAAGGGGATTCCCTGACTCATTTTATTCACATTCCCCGGTGGATGGAAATCATCCGCATCGTAAAAATCAATGGATAAGCGATCAGCCAATGCTTTACCAATAGTGCTTTTTCCCGAACCACTCACACCTAAAACAATGTAAATCATTCTAAAATCAACTTTATCCTATTCTTAGTAGTAGAATTACTCCCCACATAAATCTCTATTTCGCCAGCTTCTACATCCCAAATACCATAATTGTCATAATATTTAAAATCATCATAGTGCAGGGTAAAAGTTACTTTCTCTTGTTCTCCTGCTTGCAACTTAACCTTTTGAAAGCCTTTCAAAGCTCTTACCGGACGAGTTATTCTTCCAGCTTTGTCTCTTATATAAAGCTGTACCACTTCCTGTGCATCATAATTTCCATCATTGGTAAGGCTTATGCTCACTTCTACTTCTTCCCCTTCTTTTAGCGTTTCCTTAGAAAGCTTTAAATCCTTATAGGAAAAAGTACTATAAGACAAGCCAAATCCAAAGGGAAACAAAGGTGTAAAGCCTGCATCCAAATAGTGAGATTCGTTGCCTAAGCTACTTTGCCAGGCACCAACTGGAATATCATCTATCCCTACAAAAGTCTTTTCATTGGCAGGTCTACCGGTGGGTTTATGGTTGTAGTAATACGGAAGTTGCCCGGCCATCTTTGGCCAACTCACTGGTAATCTACCGGAAGGTTCTGCTGTTCCATACACCATATCTCTGAGAGCAGGACCTCCCATGGTGCCTGGATGCCACATCATAAGGACGGCATCGACATACTCCAATAAATCTGTAATATTGTTAGGACGACCAGAAAAGAGCACCAGAACGATGGGTTTGCCAGTTTTTGCCAATTCTTTAATATAGGTTTCTTGTACACCCGGAAGACGAATATTGGCACGAGAGTGGGCTTCTCCTGAAAGAATAGCTTCTTCACCACCTACAAAAAGAATGACATCAGAAGACCTTGCCGCAGCAACTACTTTGGATAACTGAGCGAGATCTTTATCCCGGCTATAAGCTAAGCCTTCTATAAAAGTAGCCTCTTCAAAAGCTTCTGCTGGTGTAATAGAAGGATCCCCTACCCCATCAAAAGTCCATGTACCCAATTGATCTTTGCCTTGGTTGGCCAATGGGCCGGTAAGCAATATTTTTTGACCTTTTGAAATGGGGAGTATTCCTTCATTTTTCAATAAAACCGAAGATTCAATGGCTGCTTCTTTAGCAGCTTCCATACTCTCCTCTGCATACAATTTTCCAGGATGATCCTTAGGTATAAAAGGCTGATCAAATAAGCCTAATCTAAACTTTGTTCTTAAAATATTTCTAACTAAAAAATCAAGTTGTTTTTCTTGTACAGTTCCTTCTTCAACCAGTTCTTTCAAATACTCATCGTATGCAGTGGACGTCATTTCCATATCTACACCTGCTTTAGCCGCTTTATTGGCAGCTTCTTTTAGGTCTGCTGCTACTCCATGTGATATCATTTCATAGATGGAATTCCAATCACTTACCACAAATCCGTCAAAGTCTAATTCATACCTTAATATATCAGTAAGTATTCTTGGATCTGCTGTAACAGGCATTCCATTGATCTCATTAAAGGTAGACATAACAGTGGCTGCATTGGATTCAATTGCTGCTTTGAAGGGTGGTAAATATATATTGTACAACTGCTCTTCACTCATTATGGCTGTATTATAATCTCTTCCCCCAATTGCTGCTCCATAGCCCAAGAAATGTTTTGCACAAGCAGCCATATGAGTAGGGTCTGTCAAATCGTCTCCCTGTAGCCCTTCGACGGCGGCCTTTGCCATGACACTTGCCAAATAAGGATCTTCGCCTGGGGATTCTGCTATTCGTCCCCATCTACTATCTCGACAAATATCTAACATGGGTGCAAAAGTCCATCTTATGCCGACCGAACTGGCTTCCATAGCTGCAATCTCATTTCCTCTTTTAACCATTTCAGGGTTCCAGCTGGCGGTTTGACCTAATGGAATGGGAAAAATCGTTTTGAACCCATGGATAACATCTCGAGCAAAAAGCAATGGAATGCCATTTTTAGACTCATAGCGAGCTGCATATTGCAATTGTCGCATGTGACTGGTATCCATCACATTAAGAAAAGCTCCAATCTCTCCATTTCGAACTGATTCCAACAATTCTTCAGGCAATTGATCGGTACCTCTGCTGCTTCTGCCACGCAAAGCCAATTGTCCTATCTTTTCATCTAAAGACATCTTAGCCAGAACACTATCTACTTTCTGTTCAATCCGTTCTTCAGAACTATCTGAAGAAACCTGTTTAGAACTGGAATTATCACAGGAAAACAAAATCAAAAACAAGCAAAAAAAGAGTAATTGTTCTTTCATGATTAGTCGTTCTTACTGCCAAAATGATGAGAAACTACGCCTTTTACACCAGGATCAACTGTAAAAAGGCTACCAGCGAGTGGATAGGCTTCTTTTTCTGCTTCTGTCATATCCAAACTTGAAGTTGTGATGTATAAAACATCCAGATTCGGTCCACCAAAAGCACAAGCAGTGACATTGTGAGCCGGAACTTCTACTCTTTTGATCAACTCTCCAGTTTCAGGATCAAAACAAACAACTGCATTACCATTCCACAAACCGACCCAAAGGTGATCGTTTTCGTCGATGGCCATTCCGTCGGGTGAACCCATGGATTGATCAATTTGGACAATAGCTTTTCGATTGCTTACTTTGCCCGTTTCATTGTCATAATCAAAAGAAACTATTTCCTGAGTAGGCGTGTCAATATAGAACATCTTATTTTTTGCCTTATTCCAAACGATGCCATTTGAGATGGTTACAGAATCTACTGTGATTTCATAGGTCCCATCCTCTTCTATCCTATATAAGTTTCCTATGGGATTAGCACCATTCCATTCCATGGTTCCTACCCAAAATCTTCCTGCCGGATCGCATTTACCATCATTGAAACGAGTGCCTTCTTCTTTGATGAGTGCAAAAGGAGTTAACTCTTGAGTTGCAGTATTGAAAATATAGGCTCCGTCCTGTAGAGCGACCACCACTTCATTTTTTTTATAATTGACCACTGTACCTGGTCTGGAAGGCATACTAAAGCTGGTA
>JBCBCD010000542.1:604-5258 GCA_038530915.1 Bacteroidota bacterium | reverse complement strand
CTATGAAAGAACTAATCTTTGTCTACAATGCCGATTCAGGACGTTGGAATACGTATATGGATATTTTGCATAAAATCATTTCACCGAAAACCTACCCTTGCAAACTCTGTGATATCACACATGGTGTTTTTAAAGTGCATCAGGAGTGGGATGATTTCATCAAAAACATTCCGCTACCTATGGAATTTCTACACAAAGATGAGTGGGAGACAGCCTATTCTTTTCGTGCTCCCCTACCCGCTATTTTTATGAAAGATGGAGAAGATATTTCTGTGTGGCTTTCTGCGGAAGGCATGCAAGATTTTGAGTTGAAGGATTTGATGGAGTTTATTGAGAAAGAGTTGGGAATGCTGGTCTAAGGGTTACACTAATGCGTTCTTGGGTGTTTCAAATTGCTGATTGTCCTTCGTCTTTAGTCTCTGGTCTACAGTGATTTTCAAAAGACCAAAGACTAAAGACCAAGAACAAATAATGCCGCTAAGTTCTTAGCTAGTACAGTCTTTGACTTTAGACAAGAATTAACGAAACCAAAACACATCCTTAAGTTATTTTAACTTTTCTACCCAAAAGTTTTAGAAAAAGCTGTCTTCTAAATCATTGAAATCAAACAAACAAACTTATCATGATTAGAGCAGCTTATTTCCTAACACTTTTTCTTTCCATCCTCGTATTTTCTTGTGGCGAGGATGTGGTAAATGACGAACCTATTACTGTAGAAACTGAAAGCGACGACATTTTACTTTCCAGTGCTTTTGATGAATTTGACACTGATAATGTAACAATATCTTTAGATGGTACTGATGTAATCATTGAATCTAATGGACATCCCAACCATCCTACTCCATACTGGCCAACTACACATGAATTGTATCAAGATCCGATAGATCCCAACTTTGATGCAGCACCGGGTACCATTTTAAATTACACAGGTACAACTACTCTCACTGTACCGGCAGTACCTACACTCGCTAGCAGGAGTACAGCCACCAGTTTAGGCGCTATAGGAATCGCAGTAAGTGGTGCAGTGATTTACAACGATCAAGAAGGTCCCAATGTACCTTTAGACTTTCCTACGGCTAATAGTTTGGATTATACGGCAGCACATACCGGTCCACAATCCTATCATTATCATGCAGAACCCGTTGCCTGGTCGGAAGATGATGATAAACTGATTGGCATCATGGCAGATGGTTTTTTCTTGTACGGAAGACGTTGTGCATCAACCGGAGGCTATCCTACAGATTTAGATGCTTCAGGTGGTCATTATTCAACGACTCAGCACAGTAATGAACCACATTACCACTATCACATCCAGAATGAGTTGTACATCAATACATTCTACCTTTTATTTCCTGGCGATTATCAAGGCATAGCCAATGCAATCTTTCAATAAGCTATTTCCCATTTTGGCCTTGTTCTTATTGATTTCTTGTTCTACTAAGACGGATAAAAAGTATGAGATTTTCGAATTTGAAATAGAAATGCTCGAGCGTTCTAAAGACGCTCTCATACATATTCCCAGCAAAGGACAAGTTTTTTACCAAGGTCAAGCATTCAACGGCTATGCTCTGAAGTACCATGCAGATAGTACTCTAGCAGAACGAACCACTTATATAGACGGTAAAAGAAATGGCTTGATGCAAAAGTGGTATATGGATGGTAAGCCCAATTACATCGCAAACTATGAAAGCAATAGACTACAAGGATTGGTCCAATCTTTTTGGCCTAATGGTCAGTTGAGATCAGAAGCCAATTTTGAAAAAGGCATTATGAACGGTATTCAAAGACAATGGTACGAAAGTGGCGCAAGGTTTAAAGAGATGAGCATTGTCAACGGACAGGAAAATGGCATGCAACGTGCCTGGAGAGAAAATGGAAAAATATACACCAATTATGAAGCTAAAAACGGACGTGTTTTTGGCCTAAAAAGATCAAAACTTTGTTATGAACTGGAAAATGAAATCGTTCAGCTGGGTGATTATTAGCCCACTCCTCCTAATTAACTTAAGTTGCAATCAAACGAAAACTGGAGATAGTAGAGTTGACAAACTTCCTTATTACGAGGAAGCTACTTTTACACCGCATTGGTATGAAGAAGAAATCCCGGCAGGTTTTCATCAAATTGCTGATTTTGAATTAGTGAATCAGGAAGGAGAAGTAATCACAGCTGATAACTTTGAAAATAAAATCTATGTTGCAGACTTCTTTTTTACCATTTGTCCGGGTATCTGCCCTAAAATGACCAGTAATATGGCTGTACTGCAAGAAGCCTTTTTAGAAGACGATGATGTACTCTTGATCTCGCATTCTGTTATGCCAGATTATGATAGTCCGGATATATTGAAAGAATATGCAGAAGAGAAAGGCGTAAAAAGTGGAAAATGGCATTTGGTAACCGGTCAACGAGAGATGATCTATGATTTGGGTAGAAACCACTATTTCGTTGAAGAAAACTTAGGGCTAGAAAAATCAGCAGATGACTTCCTTCACACCGAAAATTTTGTACTTATTGATAAGAACAAACGCATTAGAGGAATATACAATGGTTTGAATAACAGTTCAATTCAACAATTGATAGCAGATATTGAGTTGTTGAAAAAAGAGAGTTAATATGTAATTAGGTTTCTGCCTGAACGGGCAGAAACCTAATCATTAGAATATCTTCTTCCAAAGTTTATTAGGATTAAACTTTGCTTTGGGTTTATCTGTAGCAATAACCGTTAATATAGGTCTAAAACCCACATCTGGAGTTGCATTGCTGTAAATGGCTTCACTTGTAGTCGTCACTGATTTATAACCTTCAGTCATCCAACTTCCTCCCATAGCTATTCCTTCTTCATCTATCATTTCTGCAACATTGCCACTGGTATTGTATAAGCCATAATCATTTGGGAAATAAGCTGTAGCATTTACTGTATACAAGCCACCATCTGCCATTCTATCTTCATCTGGTGTACTGAAGTTGAGTAGGTAGCAATCTTTAGCATTTTTCACATAATAGCCACCCCATGGGTAAGGAGCCAAAGTATGTCCTCCTTTAGCAGCATAAGACCATTCTAATTTTTTGGGCAGCCGCACATGTACTTCCCAACCGCTTGCCTTTTCACTATATTTCTCACTCAACCATTTACAATAGTTCTCTGCTGCTTCATGGCTAACATTTACCACAGGATAATCATCAAAAGCTGGATGATTGAAATAATTTTGAGTCATTGGCTCATTGTATCCATCTATTTGCTTCCAATTATCTTCTTGTACTTTAGCGATTTGTAATTCTTCTGTATTACCTCTTTCTTCTAAATCATTCAAATATTCTCTGTACTGTGAATTGGTAACCTCAGTACTAAACATGTAAAAGCCATTAATGCTTTTGGCATTTTCTTGATCTACTTGTAGATAACCACTTGGTACATAAACGAAAAAGTCTTTCAATTTTGGTGAGGGACGACCGGCTGATATAAGGGTAGCGGTCAACACCACTAATAAGATAGTGCGTTGAAGTTTCATTTGAAAAGAATAAATTTTAATGAAGGAATTTATTTATTACACAAACGGGAAAATCAACGCCTTATTTTTTTCATAAAAAAAGGCCAATTCCTTAACATTTTATCTCAACTCCTTAATGGCCCTTTTTACGACGCTATCTTCTATTGTTGTAAAGCCGTAGGATTCATCATTTCTTGCAATGATCTGAGGCCTTATACCTACACGAAAATAAGACTTACCATCTGGAAAGAAGGTTTGGCTAGAGGTGATAGTGAAATTCCATCCATTGGGCAGATCTCTGGTCACTACAGATCCTGCACAGCCTCTAGTAGGAGTACCAATGTGGACCAAATTGTCTCTTTGTAGCATGGCTAGTGTGAAGAGCTCTCCACCACTACAGGTCAAGTTATTCGTCAATAAAGCTACTTTACCCGTTCTGAAATTGATATTTCCCTCTGGCTTTACACTATAAGTAAAATCTTGTGTTTTCCCATTTTTCAATAAATAGCGCTCAAGCATATAAACAGCCTCTTTATTGATAAATCGATTAGCTATGTATAAACCGTTGTAATTACTTCCTCCTGCAGATGAACGAACGTCTATAATCATGCGGTTTACTCCTCGGTTTTTGAGCCTACGGAGAATGTCCTCAATCTGTTCACGCCAGGGATTTCCTTGAAGTCTTCCAGTTCCACCGATACTGCTAGAGAGATTATTGATTCTCAAATAGCCAATTTTTGGATTACTAATTACAATCCCATAAGCGAAATAAATTCCATCTCCAATAAAGTCAACCTCTATCGGATAGATCCCTTTTGCATCGCGTTCTGATTCGAGTCTTAATAGACTGTAATCAATCTGGTTCCTACCTGTAAGTTGATAGGCTTCCGCTGGTGGTTGAAAATGTGGATCTGATAGATCTTGTTCAATATCGAGCAAAACATTTGCAAAGGTTTGTTCGCTAGGATTTTGTATGATCCGTTGAATATACTCGTCATAAAGCTCATCTATAGAAATAGCCGCGTCATCCCTATACGCATAATCTGTACTCAAGTAATCAAACAACAGATTGTAATTGGTAATCACTTCATTTTCCTCTTTTTCAAAAATACTTTCACAGCTTGAAAACAACAATATAATGAAACTGAGGGATATGAAAAGAAGCTAT
>JBCBCD010000542.1:0-594 GCA_038530915.1 Bacteroidota bacterium | reverse complement strand
TACTCTTTTATAATCAACTTGATAACAGAAAATAAAGTCAATATTGTTGCTCAACTGCTGAAAGATCATAAATTGATGCATCGTCTTAAAAGTATTACTCAAAGAACCAATTCGTGGATGCTCCAAAAGAGCTGGCACTAAGCCTTGGGTTTCTAAAATTTCTTCTGTTTGCAACGTAAAACCCTGAAAAGCAGGTCGCCATAGCAGTCCAACTAAACCCACATTTCCTCTATACCTAAGCTTAGTCTTTGTATTCAAATCATATTCCAAAAGCCAAGTAGGATGTATCATCAAAGTAACATCCCACGCATACCTTAACACTCGTTCTGGAATAAGTACCTCAAAATCAAATTGCAACTCACCACCTACATAAAAATCAAATTTTGAACGGTTAGCGCTTATTTTTTTTAAAATGAGATGTGAAAGACTTCCTTGGTAAAATGTTGCATTATTAATTTCATTGGTGAATGGTTGAACATTTGTACTATTGAACTGAGCTATGGTGAGACTCAAATTTTTTTCTCGATCAACTTGATAGAATAGATTCAAACCCAAGGAAGTCTTTCACATCTCATTTTAAAAAAAATAAGCGCT
>JBCBCD010000541.1:0-5278 GCA_038530915.1 Bacteroidota bacterium | reverse complement strand
CTAAACGCCTTCGAAAATATTTTGCTAGAACCACAAAGCATTGATCTTCAGTGCATGATAAATTTTAAACATACTCTAAAAATAAGTAGTGCAACAAAAAGTTTGACTAGTTTTAAGAAATATTTGTAACAAATAATGGCCACTGAAAATTATTTGCAGTGAAAACATTTAACTTTGAACGAGAGCGATTAGAGGGAGTGATCACTTCACTCTAAGTGAAGTGATCACTCCCTCTAATCGCTCCAAAAAAATTGTAGTGAAACTCAACGAACTTATCCATAAAACTCGCCAGGAAAAACAATTGTCACAAGATGAATTGGCTGAAGCGGCTGGTGTCTCTCTGCGAACCATTCAGCGCATTGAAAAGGGAGAAGTTACACCTCGACCATTTACACTGAGGAGTATTCTTTCTGTTTTAGATGTTTCAATTGATGATTTAAACGAACAAACGACTTCTTCACCTGCTGCAATTGATCGAATTAAATTTAACCGATTCATTTTGCTAAACCTCTTAATATTTTTCTTGCCGATATTATTTTTGATACCCATTTACCTCTTCTGGAGAAGGCAAAAATGGACAGATACAAAAATTAGAGGTCTTACTGTTAAGGTGTTGAGCTTTCAAATTATCTGGACTGTCATATCGTTTATTTTATGGTTTTTTATTCCAGTTATAACTGCCGGAGAAGTTGGACCGATTTTGCGGTTGACTTATTCTGTAACTACTATTTCAGGTTTTATTTTGGTGTTGATTATTGCTTACAGGCCTGCCAGGAAATTAAAACAATTGATTCCCGACTTGTTCTAACTTGTTGATAACCAGTGATGACGTAAGAATGTCATAAGTGTGCCACGACAATGACAGAAGCATGTCTAGCTTTTATTGATGTTTCATGAATAGGTTTGTAGCAACAATTACCAAAACAAACAAGAATGAATTTATCAAAAGTAATTATCCGAATTTTATTAGCCCTTCTGTTCCTTCCTTGCATGAGTAACATGAGTGCCCAGGTAGAATTAAGCAGTAAAAAAGTGGTAGTCACCTCCGAAGGCGGTGAAAAACTAAAAGTGGAATCCGGTTATCTAACTGTTCCGGAAAATCGTACCAGTAAGAGTGAAAGAAGCATTCAAATTGCTTTTCAAAGAATAGCTACAAAATCCAAAAATCCTGCACCACCCATCTTCATGTTGGCTGGTGGACCGGGTGGTTCCTGGATAAGGTCTTTACCCAATACGGAGCGATTTAGAGAAGTACAATTTTATAGCCAGTTTGCTGATGTTATTGTATTTGATCAAAGGGGAGCGGGCAATTCCGTACCTAGTTTAGGCTGTAATGATGCAAGAGCAGTTATTCCATTGGATCAGAATTTAAGCCAGTCAAATATTAAAGCTGCTTTTATAAAAGTTGCTGAAGAATGTCGTGATTATTGGTTGGATCAAGGAGTAGACTTAAGTGCCTACAATACCGATGAAAATGCCAATGATCTAAATGACCTGCGCAAAGCACTGGGGTATGAAAAAATCATTTTAATAGGTGGTAGTTACGGCTCACATTTAGGTTTGCACTTTTTAAGAAAATATACGGATATAGTGGATAGAGCCATTTTTTATGGACTGGAAGGGCCGAATCATACCTTTGACAATCCAAAAGGAATACGAAATACCTTGCAACGTATAGCTGCTGTAGCTGAGCAGTCTGATTATTATCGCGATAAGATTCCCGAAGGTGGACTTTTGAATGCTTTACAAGAAGTAATTGATCGGGTAAATAAAAATCCGGAAACGGTCATCTTAACCCGAGGGGACAAGGAATTTAAAGCTGAAGTAAACGGTATGCTTATTCAAAGAATGGCCACGTTTAGAGTTGGAAGAAGATCTGATCCTCTCAGTTGGCCGGATATGATTTTGGCAATGTACAATGGTGAGTATGAGATGCCTGCAAGAATGGCTATGAATTTAAGAGAAATCAATTCTCCTTCAGCCATGTTCTTCAGTATGGATTTTGCGTCATGGATCAGTCCACAAAGAAAGAGAATGATTGATACTGATCCCGCAATAAAATTATTGGGCGATATCAATGCACATTACAATTTTGTGGAAGGAGTTTGGCCAGCCGCTGATCTGGGTGAAGATTTTACAAAAGACTTTGATGTTGATGTTCCAGTGCTATTGGTACATGGTACCTGGGACATGAGTACACCTCTTGAAAATGCTCAGGAAGTACATGCTATGTTGAGCAACAGTCAACTGCTGGTTGTCAATGAAGGAACTCACGGTTCTTTATACAATCTCTATGAAAATTGGAAACCCATCTTTGGTTTGCTCGAAAAATATGTAAAAGGAGAAAAGGTTGAGTTTCCTACCGAGGTAGATCTTCCGCCAATAGAGTTTCCGGAAAATATCTCTCAGGTACAAGTAGATCTTTGGGAAGCAAGTTATCATGGTGACTTACAAAAAGCACGAAAAGCGTTAGCAGAAGGAGCAGATGTTAATGCACTAGACACACGCAAAAGTCGTACTGGCCGTAGAGCACTAAATTGGGCGGCACAAAGAGGTCAGGTAGAAATTATAAAATTATTGCTGGAAAATGGCGCCGATATCAATGCAAGTAATAAAACGGGTTTTACCCCTATACATCATGCTGTGGAGGCATGTCGGTTGGAAAGCTTTAAGTTGTTGAAAGAAAAAGGGGCAGACTTATCCATTACTACTAAAAATGGTGTTAAGCCAATAACTACAGCAAAAAGAAGAGGTTGTGAGGAGTTGGTTGATTTAATAAAACAGAAATAGGATAGACCAAAGGCAGGCACTGCCTGCCTTTGGTCTATCCTATTTCCTCATCAATCATTTTTATCAACTGCTTTAAATGGGGAATTACATCTCTTTCATACTGATTTCTTAGGCTTATATGGGTACGTCTCATTCTCAATAGCATACTGATTATCTCCATTTTTTTTGCTTGCACATGTTGAATATTGAGCCTGTTTTTGCTTTCCTTATTATACATGAAGAAAGTAGAAATTAGATCTTCATATTTTTGAATGAGTTCATTGTGCTTACCTTCAATTTCATAGACATGCTTATAATCGACATTATAGAGGGTGCTAACCCCAGCTCTAATAGAATCGTTACTAATGATTTGAAAACCAATGGATTTCATAGATTCATAAGTAGATACATTAGAAACTAGAAAAGACCATGCGACTAATGAGCGAAAATGTCTGCCTGAATTTTCCGGTATTTGTGTTTCTAAAAGAAGGTCAAGCATCTCATCAATATCTTCTACTCCCTCTTCATGGATATCAAAATTGTTTACACAATCTTCGAGATCTTGCTGGAGACATAATTTCAACTCTCCCAACAATTGATGTTCAAGGTCCCTTTCTTTCCACTCTTCATTTAAGTTATTAAACCATAAGGCGATGGTAATACCAAGCACGATTAACAGCAATTCGCCGACAATATATTGCCACTTGGCTTTTCTAAGTGTTCTGAATAAAGAAAAACGCATGTTGGAATCATTTAAGTAGTTGGACAAAAATAAGTATTGTTTTTGATCGATCAGATTTTTTGAGCTGATCGAGGCGAATTCGCAAGGTGATTCACATCAGCTGAGAATTCAACAAAGAGCAGCTCAAAAAGATGACATCATAAAGTGATAATTATTTTGTCCAACCACTTAAGTTGAATAGAAGTTATTGTTTTAGACCAAACTTTTTTTGAGTATCAGCCTTGCTTTGCTAAATTACACTAAAACCAACCTTAAGCTCAGGAAAACTTATGAAAATACATTTCATTTTTATGTTTTTGGCTTTGCTGACTATGGCAATGAGTTGCCAGCAAGCCGATCAAGTTGGAAATTATTACAGCTTGAGCACTTTTGAAGAAGATGCTATTAATGTTGTGGTTGAAATTCCAGCAGGAACTAGTCATAAAATAGAGTATGATCCTCCATCTAATCAATTTTTTAATGATCAAATCGATGGACAGGATCGGATTATCAACTTTTTACCTTATCCTGCCAATTATGGCTTCATTCCGTCTACTTTAATGGATGAAGCAAGAGGTGGGGATGGCGATGCTTTAGATGTTTTATTAATTGCTGAATCTGTACCGACAGGTTCGGTTGTCAAAGCTAGACCCATTGGCACTTTGAGATTAAATGATAGCGGAGAGTTAGATACTAAAATCATCGCCGTACCCGTAGAAGAAGCCATCCAATTGATCAAAGCAGATGATTTTGTTAGTTTCATGATCGAATACGATGCTGCTAAGCGAATTATAGAAGAATGGTTTTTAAACTACAAAGGAACTGGAGTAACCCAATTATTGGGCTGGGAAGATGAACAATATGCCCTTGGTGAAATAAAAAAATGGAGTCTTGATAATAAAGAAAAAAAATAAACCCAAAGTACCCACGCTGTATACCTGCCGACTTAAGTTGAGGGCATTAGAATGGAAAGACCTTGACTTTTTGCATCTGCTTTCTGTCAACCCTAAGGTGATGAAATACATCAACCATGGTCGACCTCTTACTCGTGAACAAGCGCGTAGAGACTTAAACAGACGCATGAAAATTTCCAATGATAAGTACGGATATTGGGTGATTGAACGACTTTCTGATCAGGCTTTTATCGGTTGGGTTGGATTAAAACCATTAGACAAGTCCACAGAAATAGAAATCGGATATCGTTTCCTGGAATCTTACTGGGGTAGGGGATATGCAACAGAAGCAGCGAGCTGTATTTTGGATTATGCTTTTAGATACGTCAAATTGAATAAAGTAGTGGCCGTAGCACTCAAAGAAAACCAAGCTTCTCAACGTGTAATGGAAAAGTGTGGCATGGAGTATAAGAAAGAGGGCGTTTTCTACGGTGAAAATTGTGTGTATTATGAATTATTAAACACAAAATAATCTTACTCCATGCAACTCCTCCTCCTGAATAATCCAATCGATTTTCTTTTTTTGCTGTATGATCTGCTGTAAAAACAGCTTGATTTAATTCATGCCAAACAATTGCATCATCGGTACTACCATTTCCGGTAGGTAGTGCTCCAATAAGGAAGCCATAGGTCAAATCGGCTTTCCAACTAAACAAGAATACTTGGTCGATAAAGCTATTTAAAGAGAATATCCAAACTTCCCCATGTCAAATTGGCTGATACTTGATTATTAGATCCAACACTACCCAGTACACCTAAAATTTCATGCTCCGCTATTTTTTTGATCTCTTTACTGATTTGAAACTCTTTGGGTAGCTTATAGTTTGAAGTGTTA
>JBCBCD010000540.1:0-5278 GCA_038530915.1 Bacteroidota bacterium | reverse complement strand
AGTAAAGAATATTTTAAGCTAATCAAAGGTGAGATTGAGCCTGAGCATACTAATGAAAGTCCTATTCCAGAAGAAGAGATCGTTTCAACCATACAACAAGAAAGTGATATTCCAGATCTTGAAGAGCAATTAGACTGGGACAATATGGATATGAATGAAAAAAAGATGCGATACGAAGCAATAGCGACGGTATTACAGGAAGAGGATGCGGAAGACCTGGAAGAAGTTAGAGCTGAATTTGGTTTAACGGATTCTGAAAGTGATGAAACAATTAGGTTAAGCAAGGTAAAGCTAACTCAGTTAAGACATTTAATAAATAACATACTTCATATTGTAAAGGTAATTGGAAAAGAAGAAGCTTGGAATCATATTAGTATCGGTTCGGACTACGACGGATTTATCAAGCCCATTGCAGGGATAAAAAGCTCGAAGGATATGGAGAAATTAGAAACTCTTTTAAATGACCATATACTCAAGATGGTAGATGAAGCAAAAGATCAAGGTGTAGATTATTTTGTGGATAAAGACAATATTGAGAAAAGAGTAAGGGGATTTATGTATGACAACTTGAAAAGGTTTTTAGATGATAATTTTCTACCTCCACAAGCTTAAAAATAAAAGATGCTGATCTGAGTAAGAAGAGAGTTGTGCTATTAATTTACTGGATTCAACCGCATGGAATTAATTTTAATCAATGATGGAAAAATTACCATCTTTGGGCCATGAATTCAAAACTGAAAGTCCAGCTCTCTATTCTACAGTTTTTTCAGTACTACATTTGGGGCAGTTGGTATGTGACAGCAGGTACTTATTTGATCAATGAACTCGGATTTTCGGGTACACAAGTGGGATGGGTTTATGGGGCTACAGCTATATCTGCATTCATTTCTCCTTTTCTTTCCGGCTTATTAGCTGATCGATTTTTTTCTGTAGAACGCTTGCTGGGAAGTTTTCATTTTCTGGGGGGGATCTTATTGTTTTTTATGTCCGAGACAACTACTTTCTTTTGGTTCTATTCCCTCTTACTTATATATACGTTCTTATTTGTTCCGACTTTTGCTTTAAGTACATCTGTCGTTTTTCATCATATTGTAGATCGATCTAAAGATTTTCCCCAAATAAGAGTGTGGGGTACTATCGGATGGATTGTTGCAGGACTAGTAGTTGGTATGTTGCATTGGGAAGCTACTGCACTACCTATGAAGATGTCGGCCATAGGATCAATTATCATGGCTATATATTGTTTTATTTTGCCACAAACACCGCCACCACAATCTAAACAGTCTTCTTTAGGGGCGATATTAGGTCAAGAAGGACGTGCTCTTTTTGCTAAACGAGCCTTTATCATTTTTGTAATAGGAATTACACTTATCAGAATACCATCTTCTTTTTATTACAGTTTTGTCAATCCTTTTTTACATGAACTCGGAATGCAAAATACGGCCGGCAAGATGACACTCGGGCAGTTGTCAGAGCTGATTATCATGTTGTCTATGCCGTTTTTATTGAGGCACATTCGACTCAAGGCTATTTTGGTAATAGGAATGTTGACATGGGGCATTCGATATTTGCTTTTTTCTTATGGAAATATGGAGGGGAATCTTTGGATGTTGTATGGAGGCATTATTTTGCATGGAGTTGCTTTCAACTTTACCGCCTTGGTTTCTCAAATTTATGTGGATCAAATAGTGCCTCCTCATTTGAGAAGCACGGCACAAGGGTTTATTGCTTTTCTCACGCTTGGTTGTGGTGCTCTGGCAGGTGCCTATATCGCAGGCTGGGTGGTGGAAGCTTATGCCTTTACAAACGGATTACATGCATGGTCTTCTATATGGAAGTATCCAGCTTCTATTGCTGCTGTAGTAGCTCTTTTCTTTATTCTTTTATTTTGGCCAAACAAAAAGGAAAAACATGTCCCTACATAAAGTACTTGTAAGTTTCGGAAAATTACCAACAACCAACTATCCCAATAAATGATCTTCTAGTAACTCAATCCCTTCATAAGCCGGTTCTGCCAACCACAAGCTTCTATACTCACCTTTGCCATCATAATCATTGGCTTGTTTGCGGGTATTGAAAATACGATCTCTTGGGTCATTCCCAACTCCGGAAGCATACATCCAATTGCCATAATTGCTACACACATCATAATCGATTAAAAGCGATTCAAACCAGGCTGCCCCCATTCGCCAATCCTGCTTGAGTCTATGTACCAGATAAGAGGCAACATTTTGACGACCTCTATTACTCATGAAGCCTGTAAGTAACAACTCACGCATATTGGCGTCTACAAAATCGTCACCCGTATTACCTGTGGCCCATTTACGGAATAATTTATGATTATTGCGCCATTGTATTGATTTGCCTTGTATCCCACCCGGAAAGAATATTTTACGTCCATGCTTCATCGCAACGAACTTAAAGTAGTCACGCCAAAACAATTCAAATTTGACCCAATAAGTAGACTTGTTGGAAACGACCTCTTCTTCATAAGCTTCCAGTTCTTGGTAGACGAATCTGGCAGATAAACTTCCATTGGCCAACCAAGCTGAAAATTTAGTGGAGTAATCCGCCCCTGTTAAACCATTTCGGGTTTCTTTATAAGTAGCTACAGCATCTGTATCCCAAAAATAATGATCCAAGCGCTTCATTCCTTCCATAGCTCCTCCTTTGAAGGAGATGGCCATGCGTTCATCTTTTTGTGGAGGCAAAATATTGAGATCAGTAAAGGTAGGTACATTCGTTTCCTCCAATACAGGAGTACCAATGTGATTTGGTATTTCCAAGGCAGGTCTTATTTCAGAATATTTTTCAATTTTCCCTCTGAATTTGGTAAAAACCTCGGGAGTCTTTTCAACTGAAAAAGGGACATCGTCAGGATGAACCAATGAAGAAGTATGAAAGTATTGTGTGTCTATTGATTGGTTGAGTCTTTTTTCAATCTTAATCTCTTCATGAGTATATTCTTTGGAAGCAAAGACCACATCACATTCGTATTGCTTAGCTAGTTTAGGAAGGAGTTCTTCGGGCACACCTATTTTAATGAGGAGATCGCTGTTCTTTTCCTGGAGATGCTCTTTGAGATCGGCCAAAGACTCCAGTAAGAATTGTACACGATAAGGCCCTGTCCTAACAAATCCCCACCTATCTCTATCCAGGTATCTTTGATCTAAGATATATACCGGTACTACTTCAGGACGAAATTGTATCGCTTGTATCAAGGTCTCATTATCTCTTAACCTAAGGTCATTTCTGAACCAAACTAATGCACGCTTCATGTATCAATGATTTTTAATCGTTTTTTCAACATAAAGCCAACAATAATGTTGACAGGAGAATGAGAATTGATGGTTTTGTGACAATGATAAATGAGTTTGAAAATTAAACCTTTGCACCCTTAAACTTTTAAACTTAAACCCACCGCGGGTGTTGGAAAAAATATGGAAAACAACTTGCAACTCAACGGAAAAACCGCCTTGATTACCGGTGGTACTAAGGGCATAGGTTTAGCAATAGCTGAAGCTATGATTCAACAAGGAATGAAAGTAGCCATTACAGGTCGCAATAAGTCTACCGTAGACGAAGTTGTCGATAAGTTAAATGGTATGATGGCTAATAGCGTGATTGGTATAGAAGCAGATGTTAGAGATTTGGAAGCTCAGAAGCTGTCGGTTCAAACAGTTATCGAAGAATGGGGCAAACTAGATGTCTTAATAGCCAATGCAGGCTTAGGACATTTTGTATCAATTGATGAAATGAGTGCTCAACAATGGCATGATGTGATTGACGTCAACCTAACAGGTGTTTTCAATAGTGTAAAAGCATCCATCCCTGCTCTTAAAGAAACAAAGGGATACATCATTACTATTGCAAGTTTGGCAGGTACCAATTTCTTTGCAAAGGGAGCTGCATATAATGCCAGTAAATTTGGTTTGGTAGGGTTTACTCAGGCAGTTATGCTAGACTTGAGACATGAAGGTGTTAAAGTGTCTACTATTATGCCTGGTTCGGTATCCACCCATTTCAATAACCGTATTCCAAGTGAAGCAGATGCATGGAAGATACAGCCGGAAGATCTGGGGCAAATAGTAATCGATCTATTGAAAATGCACCCTAGAACTTTACCAAGTAAGGTCGAAGTAAGGCCTTCTATGCCACCTAGGAAGTAGGTCATGTTGTTATCTTGTTATCTTGTCATACTAACATAACAAGATGAAAAGATAACAAGATAACAACATGAAAACATGACTAATGAGCTTATTCTTATACGCCATGCTAATCAACTCAACAGAGTTTTTAAGGTTAAGCTTCTTTAGCATATTTTTTTTGTGGCTATGGACTGTATGAATACTAATAAAGAGCTTGTCAGCAATTTCATTATTTGATTTTCCGTCTGCTACGAGTTTAATGATTTCAATTTCCCTTTCGGTCAACAATTCTATTGGGTTGGGTTGATTGTTATTAGAAAATTCTACAACCTTAGAGAGTACACCTCCTTTGAGGTAGTTTTTACCCTTATGCACTGTTTCAATGGCTTCTGTTAATTCTCGTACACTTGTATTTTTAATCAAGTATCCTTTCGCACCAAATTTCATCATTCTATGAATAACATTTGCTTCATCATGCATGCTCAAAGCAATTACTTTGACCGGGGCATGGAAAGAAGTAATCTCTTTGACTATTTCAAAACCATTATAATCAGGCAGCTCAATATCCAGTAAAACAATATCAACCCTGTGAATTTTAAGTTTGTCTATTACTTCTTCACCAGTGTAAGCTACAGCGGTCACCTCTATATTGGGGTATTTTTCTAAACCTTGAGAGACTCCTTTTACAAAGAAAGGATGGTCGTCACATATCATAACCTTTATGGGTTTCATCTTTGAGTGTTTTGATTGTAAAATAAATAAGAAAGTAGTATTCCTTAGCTTAATTAAATAGGAATTTCCAGCGTAATGGTTGTGCCTTTTCCTTCACGTGAATCAACAAAAAACTTACCAGACATTTGCTCAATTCTCTGCATGGCATTTTGTAAACCTTTGCCTTGAAAACTATCTAAATCTTTGGCTTCAAAGCCTCTTCCATCATCTTCAAACATAATTAAAAAACCATCTTCATGTTTGATGACTTGAACGATTATTTGGGTACAGTGGGCATGTTTGATAGAGTTGTTCAATAATTCCTTGATTAAGTCATAGACAGATGCCTGATCTTTTTCATCAAAATCCTGCTCTTCAATATTAGTAATGAATTGGATTTTTTTATTGAATATCATTTG
>JBCBCD010000539.1:0-5281 GCA_038530915.1 Bacteroidota bacterium | reverse complement strand
TACCAAAATACTAATGATGGCCTCAAAATAGCCTTCATCTCCTGAAATATTTAATGAACGAATATTAAGCCCCAATTGTGTCGAAATTTGGTGACTCAAGCGTTCGATGACACCCGGACCATCATCTATACCGGTGATTCTCAAATCAGCAACAAACATGGCTTCTGTTGTAGCTCCCCAATCTGCTTTCATTACCCGATAGCCATAATTTGCCATGATATGGGTCGCATTGGGGCAGCTGGTACGATGGATTTTCAGACCGGCACCGGCAGTTAAATAAGCAAAGATCTGATCTCCCTGAACGGGGTTACAGCAGGTTGCCAATTGATATTCGTACTTTTCAGCAGGTTCTCCATTAATGATAAGACGAGGCTTACCTATGTATTTAGAATTTCCTTTAGGCTTTTGAAATACTGGCTCTTCTTTTTTTACCTCTTCCTCAAATTTGATTTCTACCAGTTGATGATTGACAACTTCAAATTTTTTGAAAATATCCTGAATGGAAAGCTTTCCGGTTGCTATATCGAAATACAAGTCCACTCTATTTTGGTAGTCAAAAAAGTCGAGTATCACTTCTATACCATCATCAAATTGTACCTTGAAGTGGTTTAATTTTCGTTCCAGTGCCTCTTTGCCCAATTCACTCTGCTGGCGTTTCGCTTCTTTCATTGAAGAGCGAATTTTATTTTTCGCTTTGCTCGTAATCACCATTTTGAGCCAATCCTGGTTGGGCTTTTGATTTTTACTGGTCACTACTTGAACCTGATCCCCATTTTTCAACTTTTCACCCATGGGAACCAACTTCTTATTGACCTTGATGGCAATACAATGATAACCAACATCACTATGAATACTGAAAGCAAAATCAAGTGCTGTTGCACCTTTAGGCAATATCTTCATATCCCCATTAGGTGTATAGACATAAACCTCTTCACTAAAGAGGTTATCCGATTTGAAGTTGCTTAGGAAATCTATCGCATCAACATCAGGATTATCCAGGATTTCTCTAACGCTGTCTAACCATCTATCGTAAACATCCGGTTGCCCATTGATGCCTTTGTATTTCCAATGCGCAGCAAACCCTCTTTCTGCAATTTCATCCATTCTTACTGTACGAATTTGTACTTCTACATACCTCCCGTCAGGACCAATTACTGTAGTATGTAAAGATTCATAGCCATTGGCCTTAGGAGTAGAAACCCAATCTTTTAGTCTTTCAGGAATAGGAGCGTATACATCTGTGACTATTGAATAGGCTTGCCAGCACAACATTTTTTCCTTAGTTCCCTCTCTTGGAACATCCAAAATAATGCGCACGGCGAATAAATCGTATATTTCCTCGAAAGCAACGTTCTTATTGTGAATTTTCTTCCAGATTGAATAAATGGACTTGGGTCGGCCGAAGATCTCATATGAATATCCCAGTGAGTCTAACCTTGATTCTAAAGGATCTATGAAAGCCTTAATGTACTCCTGCCTGGCCCTTCTGGTTTCCTGAAGTTTCTTGGCAATCCCATGATACTGCTCAGGGTCAGTAACCTTCATACATAAATCAAGGTACTCCATTTTAAGATTATAGAGTCCTAATCTATGAGCTAATGGAGCATAAACAAAATTAGTTTCTGCGGCTATTTTTAATTGCTTATGTCTTGGCATGGCACCAAGTGTACGCATATTGTGTAGGCGATCGGCCATTTTTATGAGCACAACCCTTACATCCTCTACCAGCGTAGATAATACTTTCTTAAAGTTTTCTGCTTGAGGACTACCTGCATTATAGGCATTATCTAATTTTGTAAGGCCATCTACCAGTCTGGCTATTTTAGAACCAAACAAGTCTCTAATTTGCTCTAATGTCACCTCTGTATCTTCAACTACATCGTGCAATAAGGCACTAATGATGGCTGTTGCTCCCAGTCCAATTTCTTCTGCACAAATCTTGGCTACTGCTATGGGATGAAAAATGTAAGGTTCTCCGGATTTACGTCGTTGACTACTATGTGCTTTTAGTGCTAATTGATAACTTTTTTGAATCTCAATCCGATCATTGTCATCGAGATCCGCTTTGATGGCAGCCAACATATCCTCATAGGCAGCATTGATCTGCTCTAGTTCTTGTGCTTGTATTTCTAATACCTCTGCCATTGTTATTCGATTATTTAATATTACTAAATTTTTGTGTTTAGGATGATATAAAAATTAAACCTTCGAAACCCCTAAACATCTAAACTATTATTAAATCGTTTTAAGCTTCCAAAACGTTTCTTTACAAAATAAACAATTCTTGCTATCTCCCTTAAAATGGTCCTATTTTTTGAGCTTGATTATTGACAAAAAACAGGGCGAATAAAATCTTTTCCTCTATTATTAAACTATTTTTTCAACCAGTGAGTTGTCTTTATAAAAAAAAGCTACTATTTTTGCATCGCTTTAGAACAAAGCTATCATCCTTTAATAAATTCTTGGGCAGTAGGTCTTAGATAGAAGGGTGTTAAATAAGGCAAGCGGGTGTGGTGAAATTGGTAGACACGCTAGACTTAGGATCTAGTGCCGCGAGGCGTGGGGGTTCGAGTCCCTCCACCCGCACTACAAATGTAATAAAGCGATCTTTGAAGGTCGCTTTTTTTGTATTAAACGAAATGATTCTACAACTGTTTCAAAAAGACCGGCTCAAAACTCGTTCCTTCCTACGGACAAGCTGTTCTGAGTCAACATATTATTGGCTGGTGAGTCCTAAGGATGAGACAGTCCTCTATTTTTTAATTTTCTTCAGTACATTTTCATAATTTTTCAGATATGCCAACTATTGTTAGGGAAGATATTGACAATTTGAATGTTCAAATTACCATCACAATAGATCCTTCCGAATATACTCCTCGCCTCGATGAAGAGTTATCAAAGTATAAGAAGCAAGCTGCTATCCGTGGTTTTAGAAAAGGAAAAACGCCAAAGAGCTTTTTAAGAAAAATGTTTGGTAAGCAAGCACTTGCTGATGTAATCAACCAATTACTTCAAAAAGAGATGGTTGACTTTCTTACCAATCTGGAAGAAAAATATTTAGGGCAACCTATTGGATCAAAAGACCAGGAGGAAGTTGAGTTTGATCCAAAGAGTGAAGACCCTTTTGTATTCAAGTTTGACCTTGGTCTTACTCCTCAATTTGAGTTGCAAGGTGTTGGTGATGATCATGCCTTCCAAAAATACGTGGTTGATTTTAAAGAAGATCAAATCAATCAAGAGCTAGAGAATGCCCGCAAAAGAGAAGGCACTCAAGAAGAATCGGAATCTGATATTCAAGACAATGACTTACTTACTTTAGATGTAAAAGAATTGGATGAGTCTGGTACAGTAAAAGAAGAAGGATTAAGTAGTAGCTTCACCATATTAGTTAGTACGATTGCTGATGAAGCTACAAAAGGCGAATTGTTGGGTAAAGACTTAAATAGTACAATAACACTTGATTTATTAAAGCTGGAAAAAGAGATTGATGAAAAGTTTGTAAGGAAACAATACTTACAACTTCCGGACGAAAGTGAGGTTGAAATTCCAGCTCAATTTCAGGCTACTGTTTCAAAAATAATGAGAGTCATTCCTGCAGAAATGGATGAGGCTTTTTTCCAAAAATTTACCGGAGATCAAAATATCACTACAGAAGAAGGAGCTAAGGAAAAAATCAAAGAAGATATTTCTAAATTCTACAATCGTCAGGCTGAAGCTTTATTGTTTAGAGATTTCCAGGATTATTTGATGGAGCAAAATTCTCTGGAATTGCCAGATGAGTTTTTGAAGAGGTGGTTATTGGTAAGTAGAGAGGACCAGCAAAATGCTGAGGAGGTGGAAGCACAAATCGAGCAGGAATATCCTCGTTTTGCAGACAACTTGAGATGGACGATAGTTAAAGATAAGATCACAGATGAGTTTGAAATAGAAGTATCTGAGGAGGAAGTAAATAATGCTTTCAAAGAAAGAATTAGAGGGTATTTTGGTGCAGGGAGTCCTTATGCTGATGATACTATGCTAGATGGTATGGTGGAAAGGCTAAAAGGAGATCCACAACAAACCAATCAGATCAGAGAAGAGCTTTTATCGGATAAGTTGTACGAAGCTATTGAGCCGCAGATGAAAATTGAGGAAAGCCCTGTTTCAGAGGAAGAGTTTAAAGAAATTGCTCAAAAAGCACAAGCTGAGGCGCAAGCTCTACAGGCTGGCGAAGAAGAAGAATAAGACAATTTTTAAAGATTAGGTCTAGCATTCAACCTCAGCCCTTGATCTTTGTTGTTATATAAAGCTTTGAACAACCTACTGGTATGGTTGATCAAAATTTGTTTGTTTTATTTTTATAGCTAAGAGTATGTTTAAATTTCTAACTTCTGAAAACCAATGTTTTATGAACCTAGCTTTATATTTGCTCAGTTACTTAGCTCGCTAAACGCCTTCGAAAATATTTTGCTGGAACCACAAAGCATTGATCTTCAGTGCAGGATAAATTTTAAATATACTCTAAACAAAAATCTGACACATGTTTCCAAAAAATGAGTTTTTTAAATACGCGACTAAGCATATGGGCATGAACAGCATGCACTTGGAAAAATATGCTTCAAGTGCCGGTTCGACTGCTTATCCTAATATTACTGGCTTTACCCCTAATGTTATAGAAGAGCGTCAGATGAATATAGTGGGTTTGGATGTTTTCTCTAGATTGATGATGGATAGAATCATCTTTATGGGAGTACCTGTAAATGACTATGTATCAAATGTAATTCAGGCACAGTTGTTGTTCCTTGAATCGACAGATCCAAAGAGAGATGTTCAAATGTTTATCAATAGCCCTGGTGGTTCTGTAATTGATGGTTTGGGTATTTATGATACCATGCAATACATTTCTCCAGATATAGCTACGATCTGTACAGGTATGGCTGCTTCTATGGGAGCTGTTTTATTAACGGCTGGTACTAAAGGAAAACGTACTGGTTTGTTCCATAGTCGTGTCATGATTCACCAACCTTTAGGTGGTATGCAGGGGCAAGTTACAGAGATGGAAATCTATTACAACTTGATAAAAGAACAACAGAAAGCATTGTACGACATATTGGCTCACCATACTGGCCAAACTTACGAAAAGATCGAAGAAGATTGTTTACGTGATAACTGGATGACTTCATATGAAGCTAAAGAATATGGCTTGCTTGATGAAGTATTGGATCGCAATAATCCTCGTAAAGAAGAAGCATAATTGTTTTTTACTCTTTGGGGTGTGTAAAACTCGTTCTTCGTTTTTTAC
>JBCBCD010000538.1:0-5287 GCA_038530915.1 Bacteroidota bacterium | reverse complement strand
GGTTAGATAAAAAGGTTTATCATCGTCCTAATGTAGCTCGATATTACTTTTTATTTGCAGGCTTAATTATTTTAATCTTTATGGTAGTAGGAGTATGGAGATATTTTAAAGCAGATGACTCTCCAATCAAAGAACTATCGTTTGGTATTATTGTTTTGGCGATTGGTATGATTGGTTTGTTAAAATCTGGAATTGATGCGACTATGAGTTATATCAAAGAAGGGTCTAAATAAAATATTCTCCCTATTTTAAGCTCAAAACCATCTCAATATGAAAAACACTGACAAACTATACGAAGCATTTGGCGAGTTGCTCTACTGTGTTGCTATGGCTGACGGAGCCATTCAAACTGAAGAAGTGGAAACCATCGAAAGAAGACTAAGCGATCATCCATGGGGAGAAGACATCAAGTGGTCCTTCGATTATGAAGTAAAAAAGAACAATTCTTTAGAAGAACTCTACAAAAAGGTCATCACCTATTGTGAAATGCATGGCCCCGAAAAGGAATACCAGTTTCTCATCAATTTATTGACTGAAGTAGCAGCTGCCAGTTCCGGCATTGAAAAAAGTGAACAGGAAGTCATAGATAACTTCGTTAGTGATCTTACCGAAAAGTTCAAAACTGATATAGAACGCATCAATAGCCTATAATAACATGTTATCATGCTGTTATGCTTCAATGATAGCATAACAGCATGATAATATAATAGCATGATAGCATAACAACATTAAACATGAACGAAGAAAAAATAATGACCTTACACCCTCAGGGTAAAAAAGGAGTCAACATTCTCAAAAGAAGATATGATCAGGTCAAAGACTTTATCATTGATACGATAAAAGCAAAGGGTGAGATCTCCTATGAAGATTTGAATGATCTGGCCCATGAAAAATTGGCACCCAACTTTGATGGCAAAGTCAATTGGTATATTGTAACGGTAAAGTTAGATTTAGAAGCGAGAAAGATTATTGAGCGCATTCCTAAAACCAGTCCACATCAACTTAGAATGGTTGTTTAGTTGTTTAGTTGTTGGTTGTTGGTTGTTGGTTGTTGGTTGTTGGTTGTTGGTTGTTGGTTGTTGGTTTAATAAAGTTAGAAAAATAAAACTCCATGCACTTCGTGATGAGAAAATAGCATTGAAGTTGTCTAAAGTTTTCTGCCGTAAGTGAGCGCAATGGCTTATGAATACTGACAAAGCTCATTTTGAGTTTCGTAGCCATAGTTCCGGGACGAAAAATAGCTGAAGTTCAGGATTTATAATGCATTGTGCGCAAGTAGGTGAGAAAACCTTAGACAACTTCATTAACTCCAGATCAATGAATACAAAAAGTAAGTCCTTTTTTATTCTGTTTTTCCTTGCAATCGGCCTTAATCAATGTGGCCTTCCAGTACAAGAAATCCATTCCTATTCATTAAGCAGATCCGTTTACATCGATAAAATGCATGGTTTTTGGCTGGGGCAATGCATAGCCAATTGGACGGGACTCGTCACTGAAATGGACAAAATCGGAAATATTGGAGCAATCAAAACTGGTGATTTCTATACTCGTGAAGACTGGCAAAAAGCTGACCAGCCTAGCATTTGGGGAAATGGCATACCCAGTGACTTATCGCCAACCATCGATTTTGTTTTTGAAGGAGAAAATGGAATCTGGGGCGCTGATGACGATACGGATATTGAATACCTGTATTTACATCTAACTCATCAGAGCGAATCACCTATTCTTTCTGCTGAACAAATTGCAGCGGGTTGGTTGAAGCACATCAAAAAAGAAGAAGAAAACTTTCTGTGGGTTTCCAATCAAGCTGCCTTCGATTTAATGCAAGAAGGTATACTTCCTCCTGAAACCAGTCTCCCAGAAAACAATCCCCATCATGAGATGATAGATGCTCAGTTGACTACCGAAATATTTGGTCTCTTCGCGCCAGCAAGCCCTGAAGTGGCTCTTCAATTGGCACATTTGCCGATTCGCACTACTGCTCATGCAGAAGCAGCAAGTATAGCCCAATTTTATGTTAGCATGTATTCTTTGTCTGCTTTGCCTTATCAATCGATTGCGGATCAAATTTTCTGGATGGCCAATGAGTCAAGGTCGGTCTTACCTGACAACACTTATCCAGCCAAAATGTATGATTATGTACTAAGACTTTATAAAGAAGGCCATGCATGGGAAGCCACCCGGGATTCCATCTATCAGCGTTATCAGGTCGAACAACAGGATGATTATGATATTACCAGTCAAGAATTGTACTGTAATGGTTGTTTTGCAGCAGGAATCAATTTTGCAGCTAGTTTGGTAAGTTTATTCTACGGCCAAGGAGATATTAAAGAAACCATCAAAATAGGAAGTCTTTGTGGTTGGGATTCTGACAATCCTACTGCTACCTGGGGAGGAATGGTTGGTTTCATGATAGGAAAAACAGGTATTGAAAATGCCTTCAATCGTACTTTCTCTAAGCAATACAATATCCACCGTACTCGCCAAAATTTTCCTAATAATGGAATAGATGATTTTGACCATATGTCTTTCATGTCGATGGAAATAGTTGATAAAGTGGTGCTTGAGTTATTGGATGGCCAGATTGATACAATCAACAATTCATGGATTATCCCGATTTTTTGAGTGCATGAGTTTATAAGTATAAAAGGTTAGCATCCAACTCATTACCTTATAATCTAATAAACTTATCAACTATGAAAGACTGGTCACCTCACTAGTGAGGTGACCAGTCTTTCATACTTTATTGATCGCAACTTGAGTTAAAGAACATTATTTTGAAATTGTAAGCATCAGTCTTCCTTGCCGCTTTAATATTTTATTAATCAGACCATCAACCATCCGCCAAAGCTTAAACGGTAAATATTTAAACAAAATATGTGTTTTAAACTTTGTCGCTAGTTTGTTGGAAAAAGCATACGCATTTTTATTTTGAACCTGATCTGGAACCAATGATAAAATCTTTCCCTCAGTAAATGAATGGATGTGAGCATGTTCAGGAGTTGGTTTATTACAATGAACACATAAATAATAGTTGGTTTTTTCATTATATGGTGTTGTAATTATAATTTTACTCCCTCTCTTTAATACCCTTAATAATGAAACAATAAACTTTCTTGGATTTGGCAAGTGTTCAATAACTTCTGCTGCTACGATGCAATCAAAGACATTTTCCTTAAAAGGTAAGCTATATACATCACCGGTAACTGCGTAGTGATTTTCACTTGGATATCGTTTAAGTGCTTCTTGGGTATTTACCGTTGAAATATCGAATGAGATAATTTCTTTAATTGAGTGCTGAAATACCTTAGCCAACCATGCATTACCACTTCCTACATCTAGAATGTTTGTTGCATTTTTTGGTATTTGATTCACAATAGCTTCATGTAGTCTGCGATTTTCATGAATAGTAGCACCATCTTTAAATTCTTCAAAATAACTAAATACTTCTGCATCTTTTTGGTAATGGTCTATATAGAAAAACTTGCTATTAAGATTTTGATGAACATCTGATACTTCAAAGACCTGATCATAATTTGAAGGAAGAAGGACGGGCACTCCATCGATCACAGAATAATGATGTTTTTGATCTGTACTTACTAAGTTTTTTTTGTTGGTATCAATCTCTAATTCTGAATGGTCATCAGGGCTGATTAATTTTGATAATAGTTGTGGTTTGATCATATTATTTTGGTGTTTAGTAGGTCTATTAACTTAACAACATCTCAACAATTATTTATTGCAAAAACCTAATATTTAATTAATAAAAATTAGCTTTTATCAATTTAATTGGCATTTGCGAAAGAAATAAAGTCTGATTTGATTGACATTTACGAATGAAATACCCATATTTGTTTGGCATTTACGAATGAAATAAAGAAAGTAACCAACAATGAAAGGAACACATTTAGGTGAATTTGAAGAATTGGTACTTCTCACAGTAGGTATTCTCAATGGAGAAGCGTACGGAATTTCTGTGATGGATGAGATTGAAAAACATACAGAAAGAAGAGTAAGCATCAGTACCATTCATACTACACTCAGTAGGTTAGAGAAAAAGGGTTTCATAGAATCTTACATAGGTGGAGCATCTGCCACTAGAGGTGGGCGCAGCAAGCGTTTGTACAAGATCAATATGGAAGGATCGCGTGCATTAGAGAAGGCAAGAACCCAGAGAGACAAACTATGGAATCTTTTACCCAAAAACTTATTCGGCTATGAATAATGGCTTTCCTGCTTGGGCGATTCGTTTTTTAGAAATCACTTGTTCTAACAAGTACATAGACGAATTGGCCGGAGACCTTTTAGAACTATTTGAACGAGAAATCACAGTATACGGACAAAAAAGAGCCCGCAGAAAATTAATCATCCGAACATTGTTATCACCCAGATGGTATCGCTTACCCAAGCTCCATCATATACAATTTGTTATTATGTATAAAAACCACTACAAGGTAGCAGTCAGGCATGCCGTCAAGCATAGATCTGCTTCTATGATTCACGCATTAGGCCTAATGTTAGGATTGGCAGCCGCTTTTTACATTGGCTTGTTCATTAAAAATGAATTCATGTATGACCAGATGCATGAAAATGCAGGTTCTTTGTATAGAGTTTTGGCCAAAGATCGCATAACTGGAGAAAGGTATTTACCAACCTCTTCGCGTCATGGAGCCACGTTTAAAGAAGAATTTCCATTTATCAAAATGTGTCGATTTGGACAAGACCTAGTTAAAATTGGTGAAGAAAAGCCAAGATTAATAGAAGATTTTTATTGGGCAGATTCCTCTTTTTTTGATCTATTTAGCTTTGAATTTGCAGATGGAGATCCCAAAGCTTGTTTGTCACAAGTAAATAGTTTGGTCATTTCAGAAAAGCTGAGTATTGAATTATTTGGAACGGCACAATCTGTAGGAAAATCTATCAAGGTTAAAGTATATGATAGCAACAAAGAGCTTCCAATGCAGGTTTCTGGTGTAGTCAAAAAGCCCAAAGGAAAGACCCATATTGAATTTGAAGCTCTAGGCCCGATGTTGAATGCAGAAGATCTATATGCCCATCTAATTCAACATTGGTATTTTTCTTGGCTTAGAACTTACATACAAGTTCCTAATGACCGTATTAAAGAAGTAGAAGCCGGAATTCCTAGAATGATAGATAGAGTTTTTGGTGACCAGATACCACCAGACTTCAATATTACCATCCAAGCTTTTAATGACATCTACTTACATTCGCAAGACATTGCCAGAAATTCTAATATTCCTGATGTCACCAGTCAAAGTATTTCTGG
>JBCBCD010000537.1:0-5287 GCA_038530915.1 Bacteroidota bacterium | reverse complement strand
AGACTTGCAGATGAAGCAAGACTAAATAGAGGATTATCTGAGTTTGATCCCAACAGTATTCTTGATAATAGTCGTGATCCTTTAGCCGAATTATCTCGCAATCAAATTGCTAATACAAATTGGTTTGATCAAGTACTTCGTCAAGGTAGTGTAACAGATATCAACCTTTCTTCAAGTAGAGGTGGTGAAAACCTTAATTACTACATCTCTGCCAACTACCGTTCAGATAACAGTATTCTACAAGGTGACCACCAAGAACGTATCTCTTTAAGAGCTAATGTTGACATAACACCTGTCAAAAACTTTTCTATTGGTACTCGTGTAAACCTTTCTTGGTTGGATCGTGAACGTGCTCCAAATGGCGGTGCTCCAGGTGGTAATGCCAACCTTGCCCGTGGTGGTTATAGCTTTGCAAATACAGGTATTCTGCCTATTCTTCCAATATTCCACCCAACTGCAAGAAACAGTGCCGGTGAGCCGGTATTATTTGATCCTTTATCAGGTAGAAACCCATTAGCTACATTAGATCGAAACAATTTTATCAATGACGTAACTACTTATCGTGCACTTGCAGGTGTTCAGTTCGATTATAAAGTGCCTTTCATTAAGGGGCTCTCCTTGCGTTCTGAATTAGCGGCCGATATCATTCAAACCAATAACATAGAGTGGGGGAATACAGTAATCAGAGAAGAAAGCAAATATGGATTTGACTTCTCTTCTACTTTCCAGCGCTTCAACTATAACTTATTCGCTACTTATAATCGCCAATTCGGTGAATTGCACAACCTTAACCTTGTAGTAGGTACAGAATCTACGGAACAAGCTACTCGTTCTCGCAATATAGAAGCACAACAGCTATTTGGTACTGCTCAAGAAATTGGCGCTCCTGGTGATATCCAAAGGGTATCCGCTGGTTTTGGTGGTGAACTTTTCTTTAGAGGTTATTTTGGACGTTTAAACTATAAATACAACGATCGCTACTTATTAGGCTTGAGTTACCGTAGAGATGGATCATCTGTATTTACTCAGGATTTGCGTTGGGGTGACTTCCTGGCAGTTTCAGGTGGTTGGATTCTTTCTAACGAAAGTTTCTTAGAAAACAACAAAGTGATTAACTTCTTAAAACTAAGAGCAAGCTATGGTCAAACCGGTAACTCCGCTATTAGTCCAGTAGCTACAGCTACGACTTACGCTACATGGGGACGCTATGGTGATGTGGGTGCTGGTGATTTACTTGCTTCAATAGGAAACCCGGATGTAACTTGGGAAACTACCGATGCCTTAGATGTAGGGGTTGATTTTGAACTTTATGAAGGTAGAGTAAATGGTAGTATCGGTTATTACAGACAGGATGTTAGTGATATGTTGTTCCAAGTACCAGTTCCTTCTTCTTCAGGCATCTTTAATAGCAACCCTGCCATTTGGTCTAATATTGGTGACATGCGAAATCAAGGTATTGAGATTGAGTTAAATACAGTAAATATAGATCGCGGTGATTTCCAATGGAGAACAGGTATCAATTTCGCGACCAATGAAAATGAAATTACTAGACTAGTAGAAGACGAAGAAGAAATCTATAATGTACGTGAAAATGCGTTGGTTTCAAGAGTAGGTGACAGAATTGGTTTCTTCCGCTTGGCTCGTTACGCAGGCATTCACCCACAAGGCGGATATGAGATGATTGAAGAGATGGATTTGGAACATTTTGAAGCAACCGGAGAAAGAAGACCTACAGGTAATACAATTCCGGCTACACGTGCCAATTTACAAAGGCATCTCTTCGACAATACCGACAAATCTGGTTTACCAACCTTCTTTGGTGGTGTTACTAACTCATTTAGTTATAAAGGTTTAGAACTATTTACATTGATTAGCTTCTCCGGTGGTAACTACATTTACGATGTTGCAGAGCAAAATGCTACCCGTGTCATCGGTGCAAATAACTTCCGTCAGGATTTAGTAGATAATTACTGGACACCAGATAATCCAAATGCTGAATTCCCCGCTCTGAGCTGGAACCGTCGTTATGATATCATTAATGATGATGGATCAATATCCGAAAATCAACGTTTTGACAATCAGCGTGCTGGACAAGTACACGATAGATTCTTGTATAAAGGTGATTTCATACGCTTAAGAAGTTTAGGATTGTCTTACAATTTGCCAACTTCTATTGCTGAGAAGTTATCTATGCAGAATATTCGCATCGGCTTCTTGGCAAATAATTTACTTACTATTACCGGTTTTGACGGTTATGATCCAGAAGTAGCTAATATCGGAGGGGAGCGAGCTGATCGTAACCTTCAACAAGGTTGGGTAGGTGTAGTTTTACCACAGATGAGAAGTTACAACTTCAACATTAATTTGACTTTCTAATTAGTAATGTTAAAAACAACATAAATCAGAAATTATGAATTCAAAAATATTTAAATATTTATTTGTTTTTGTCCTGGTTATAGCCGGTACAGCTTGCGAGGATACAGATTTTTTTGAACTGACCAATCCACCAGAATCTCCATGGCAGTCATTGGAGGAGTTTGAAAAAGCACCTATTGGAGCTTATTATGGTATAACTGGTAATGGTGGTTTTCGCGCCATGTTTTCTCATGGTCCATTAGCAGGTGATGGTTATGCGGATGGTTGGCAAATTGCCGATCCTGCCGCAGGATTTGAGCCAAATGCTGATGTAGAAGACATCTATAATCGTGTAACAAGTGAGCCTTTTGGAATATTTGACAATGCTATTTTCCGTAGTGGCTACTTTGCTGTAGGCTTTGCAAATGGTGCTATTGACTTCATTGACGCAAATGATGGTGCTCCATTTCCTGATGAAGGAGAGGATGCAACACATCGTATAGAAGGAGAGCTGCGATTTATTCGCGCTTATGCTTACTACTGGTTGACCCGTATCTACGCACCGGCATATCCTGACGACACTCCTCGTTTGCCTTTCAGAACCAATCAGGCGCAAAATTTCAATGAAGCTAAAACTTCTGATGTGGGTTCAGCCAATCAGATTTACGACTTTATTGTTGCGGATTTACAGGAGGCAAAAGAATTGTTACCGGAGAGATTTGATCCTAATGTTCACCCTGCAGCTTATGAAGATGGAAGAGTCAATAAGTTCAGTGCAGCAGCAATGTTGGCCAAAGTTCTTTTCCACATGGGGCGTTATGATGAAGCTTTAGCTGAATTAAACTTCGTAATTGACCAAAATGGTGGTGATTATGATCTTTCTGAAGATCCTATCGAAGCATGGAACAAAACAGGTGTAGAAAGAGGGAAAGAAGTACTTTGGTATTATGCGCTTTGGGCAGGTGATGGTCTAGGTGGATCCAGTAACTGGAAACACCCAGGTAGATTCAGTTCATACAATGCCAATAACCGAGATGCAAGTGGTCCTGATAGAAATGGTGGCCGCTATCTTCCTGCTAGTAATTCCTTTTTACAGCAGGTAGGTTGGGCTAATGAAGATTTATCTGAAAATCCAGATGCTCTATTGGATAAGCGCTACACACAATTATACATACGCTTTGACGAAAACAATCCTGAACCGCGATCTCAGTTCACGCCTTCTGTGCCTTACGTTTGGTGTGATAAGTACTATAAAGCAGGTCGTCGTTTAACAAATGTGCCAATCTTACGCTTGGCTGATATGTATCTACTTCGTGCAATCATAAAGGCGGAATTGGGTTCTGCAAGAGATCTTGAAGGAGCAAGAGCTGACTTGAATGTTGTCCGTAACAGAGCTGGTTTGGATGACTTCAGCGGTACAGATGACGAATTAGCTGATGCAATCCACACAGAACGTTTCAAGGAATTGGCGTTTGAAGGAGACAGACTTTACTACCTACAGGGAGCTCGTATGGACATTCCTAATGGTGATCGTGGTGCAGGCAGTGTGCCATGGGACAGCCCATTCTTTACTGAAATTCCTGACTTCGAAGTGGACTTGAATGATGGGATCAATTAAAAATACTTACTGAATAATTTTAAAATAAAAATTCTTCAGTGAATTTTAGAAGCTGTTTATATTTAGTGCTATGACTGATTTTAAACAGCTTCTTAGAGCCATCTCGATATTTAATACGTGATGGCTCTACTTTTAATTTTAAAATTTTTCTACCGATGAAACAGACAACTCTCCTATCGTTTTTTATCCTTTGTTTGCTATGGTCTTGTGAATCTGACTCTAATGAAACTCAAGCTGAACAAAAGCTAGATACACCTCTTTTTACATTGCTCTCTCCAGATCAAAGTGGAGTCAGTTTTATAAATCAGGTTCCGGAAGACCACAACAGAAACATACTTCGTTATCAGTATTATTACAATGGTGGTGGCGTAGCAATAGGAGATGTCAATGGAGATGACTTACCGGATATTTGTTTTTCTGCCAATGCGGGTTCTCCAACTCTATACATCAACCAAGGCAACCTTTCCTTCCAAAAAGCTGGTCCCGAAAGTGGACTCATCATTCCCGGGGGCGCAAGTTGGAGTACGGGTATCAGTATGGTAGACATCAATGCAGATGGTTGGTTGGATATTTACCTTTGCCGATCTGGCAACCTTAAAGAAGAAAACAGAAGAAACCTCTTATTCGTCAACCAACGCAATGGCACTTTCAAAGAACGTGCCGCTTTTTATGGCTTGGACGACGCGGGTTATTCCGTACAAGCTGCTTATTTGGATTATGATAAAGACGGTGACCTCGATCTTTTCCTAAGCAATCATGGTGTTAACTTCTATGGTCGCGTTCCACAGGGTAGCATGCAGGAAAAAATGGACCAGTTCTCAGGAGATAAGCTTTACAGAAACGACAACCGACAATTTACAGATGTAACTCAAGCTGCAGGTATCGAGCAAAAAGCTTTCAGTTATGGCCTTGGTATTGCAATTAGCGACCTGGACAATAATGGATGGGACGATATCTATGTTTCCAATGACTTCTTTGAACACGACTACCTGTATTACAATCAGGGCGATGGCACCTTTAAGGAATCCATAAAAGAAGCTACTGCTCAGACCTCTTACTTTAGTATGGGTAATGATATAGCAGACCTTAACAACGACAATCAGGCAGACATTATCGTCTTGGACATGACTCCCAAAGATCATGTTAGAAGACAAACCAATTTGGATGGACTCAGTTATTCAAAGTTTTGGGAGTTTGTTAATGATGGCTACCATTACCAATACATGTTCAACAGCCTACAAGTGAATAATGGCAATGGCACCTTTAGCAATGTAGCTCGTTCAGCAGGTGTAAGTCAGACTGATTGGAGCTGGG
>JBCBCD010000536.1:0-5299 GCA_038530915.1 Bacteroidota bacterium | reverse complement strand
CAAATTGAGAAAAGTGAAGAAAAAGGAAACAGAAAGTACATCATCAAGTTTGTTGCCGATACAAGAGAAACCATTGAGGGATATCAATTAGGCATACAGTTTGATGATGAACTGCTTGAATTGGGTAAAATCAAACCCAATAAAGAGGATTTAGATCAATTGGAAAGCAAAAATTTTGGTCGTGCCCTCAAAACTGCTCGCGGTGGTACTATGAAAACCATCTGGGTCAATGATTTCAAAAAAGATCCCAGTGGCAAATCCTTTAGACAAAATCAAGAACTCTTCTCTTTTGAATTCAAAACTAAAGCAGATATCGGTGCAGTACGATCAGCCATCAGAATCGACAATGGGACGATGGTTAGTGAATTCTATGGCCGCAATGGACCACTTAAAGAAGTAGATCTCCAAATCATTGTCGAAGAAACTAAATAATCAACGCTAAAAAGTAAAAAATGAAAATCCGAGTAAATATAAATCTACTGGTCTTTATGATGACTGGTATCCTATTATTGATCTGTGCTCATACACATGCTCAGGAAAGAGCTTACAGAGCATATGCCACACAGCTTCAATATGAAAAAATGTTGAAGGAAGATCCAAACTTCAAGCAAGCTCGTGCAGATATTGAAACTTTTGTACAACAGTACATTCAATCCTCTTCACCTGCTAATCACAATATTCCCGTGGTTTTTCATGTACTGTATAATGATACCAAAGACATGTTCTCTGAAACCATAATGGAAGAACAACTTGACATTATGAACTACTTCTTTGGCAATAGAGGCGGCAACGAGCCTATTATAAAAACAAAAGGCATCAAAGGAGAAGACTTTCGGACCAAAAATATGAAAATCGACTTTTGTATTGCTACCCAAGATCCACAAGGGAATCGCACCAGAGGCATCATTTATAAACAAACAGAAAACAAGTTATGGACGGCAAGTGATTCTATGAAGAGCGCTCGTTTGGGGGGTAGTGACCCATGGGACCCGGAGAGATACCTAAACATATGGATTTGCCCTTTAAAGTCTTATAGTGGTTTTGCACAAATGCCAGGTGGAAAAATAGAAACGGACGGCATTGTAATTGATCCCAAGTATTTTGGTTTGGGGGACCATACTACTTACCCTTATGTACAAGGCAAAACCATCTTACACTTACTTGGGAATTATTTTAACCTCTATCCACTATGGGGGTTTGAACCTTGTCAGGGCGACCAAGTGGACGATACACCTACTTCAAATGCCCCCAATTTTACTTGTCCAATAGAGATAGAGCTTCACAATTCTACTTGCTACGATAAGCCAACTACAGAGATGACCATGAATTTTATGGATAATACAGATGATCCTTGCTTAAGCATGTTTACAGCTGGGCAACAGTTACGCGTACATGCCAGTTTAGCGGAAGGAGGTCCGAGGGCTAAACTTTCAGCAAAAAATCAAATGTGTAACGACAATACTAAAAGTTGGATTATTGGCAATACACCAAATCCATCAGAGTCGGTTAATCAAAATTCAAATCTGGGTACTGGAGGTACATTTTTTGATATTCGAATGAATGTTTATCCCAATCCAGCTCGTCAAATGGTCAACTATGAGATTGAAGCTACTGACAATAGACAAGCAGAAATAAGGGTTCTCAATGCCTCCGGAGCTGTTCAATACAGACAGAAGTTGGAACTCAACAGAGGAGTACAGCAAGTTCAGGTAGATGCAACAGAATGGCCCGGTGGGGTCTACCTATTTGGACTTTTTTATGACGATCAAGTATTAACCAAAAGAATCCTTTTGATTTCTGAAAACTAAAATTCCCAAAATCGAGTCTAATGAAAAAAAATATCTTATTTATCCTATTACTAAGCAGTTTGCTTAGCATACAGAGCTTTGCTCAACCTACCAATAATTTGATCAATGATGTAGTGATGCCACCACCCAATGCAGCTGCGCTGGGTACTTATGGCGATATCCCAGTAAGCTATAATACCGGTATACCTAATGTGGGTATTCCTATTTACACAGTGACAGAAGGCAATCTAAGTCTTCCTATTTCTCTGAGTTACCATGCAGGAGGAGTCAGAATGGGTGAACCTGCCAGTTGGGTAGGTACAGGTTGGAGTTTGAACGCCGGTGGAGTGATAACCAGGACTATACTTGGTTTGCCAGATGAAAAAGGAAATGGTTACTATACCAATGGCTCTACCTTGGATTACAATGATGACAATGATGTAGAAGATGTAGCAAAAGGAGAGTTAGATGGTGAGCCGGATTTATTTTCTTTTAATGTGGGGGGATATACCGGAAAATTTCTGATAGACGAAAACAATGAGGTCTTTTTGATGCCTAAGCAAGATTTGAAAGTAGAGTGGGCTTATACGACCAGTAGGTTTATTCGATTCATTATCACTGCTCCGGATGGTACTCGATACATTTTTGGAAACCAAGAAAGTAGTACGGCTTACCAAGGTATAGAATCCACTTTCACAGGCCCTGTCTCAGGTGGTGTATTTAGTAATGGTACCAGTGCAGAATCCAATAATTCAAGCTGGTACCTAGTCAGAGTGGAGTCGGCTGATAAAAAGCACTACATTGACCTAAGCTATGTAGAAGAAAACTATGGATATAAGTCATTAGCTTCTGCTACACTGGTAAGAAGAAATTATTATTGTACTTCAACAGAGGAAGATGATGGGGATTTATTTCCTACCATAGAAACCATCAATGGTAGGTTGTATTCCGATAATCAGACCCGCTACAACGAAAATAGTGTCAATGGGCGTAGGTTATCTCAAATTACAACTTCTTCTGGTACACAGACCATCGATTTTGTTCCTCATACTTCCACCAGAATTGATCTTGAAAACACATTTGTCAGTTATACTCCGATTTTAGGAAGTACTAATTCGGCTTATCGATTGGCTTATATTAAAATCAGTTCAGGGACTTTCTGTTCCAGATGGGAATTGGATTATTCTCATTTCGAGAACACCAATCCTGCTCCTGAAAAATATCGATTGAAGTTAGATCAGGTAAGACAAATCGAATGCAATACAACAACACAGTTGATCCCACCCTATGTATTCACTTACCTTGGGCCTACAAACGCCAACTCCACAAAGTTTTTACCCAGTATTCTATCCAAAGCAATCGATCATTGGGGCTATTATAATGGTGCTACTTTCAATCAAAGTGAGAAATTCAATATTCCCACCACTTCCCTGTCTTATGGTGGACAAACCTATACACGTGGAGGAAGCTTCAGAGAAAGTGTAGAAAGCGAAATGGTTGTAGGGACATTAAACTCAATCAAATACCCAACAGGAGGGCTTACTTCTTTTGAATATGAAGTGAATACTGCCCCTGATGATTTTTCAGGAACTTATGAACTCATGTATCTTGAAAATTGTGAATCCTTTAAGGAAGCTTGTTGTGGTGCACCAGACCAATCCCAAAGTATTTATTTTCAGGATGCGACACAAATTAGCAATGTAAAGTTTGATTTGTTTCTCACTGCCAACAATGGTTATTTTTGTGAACCTGGCGCTTGTGCTTCAGACTGTTTTACCTGCCAATGCACCGGTTTGCATGAAGTAACAGTCTCTGCTTGGGACGTAGAGAATAATGTCTCCATGGGGGATGTAACCTTCAACGTTACAACCGGGGCAAGTGGTACAACCAATAATTACAATCTCTCAAATCTTTCATCAAACTTTGTGGCAGGCAGAAAATACAGATTTACCCTGGATGTAGATAATGGCCGTGGCTCGTTTAGGTTGTATGCACAATACGATCAAACTGTAACTTACAACAGGCCTGTTGGTGGACTAAGGGTTAAGAAAGTAACATCCAGCCCTAGTGGAAGTATTGATTTGTCAGCAGATTCAAAAGACATCATTAGAAATTATGAATACAAAGATGCAACAGATACAACTTTATCAAGTGGTATATTAAAAAGTGAACCGGTATATGGTACATCCGGTACCTTCCCCATAAATGGTGGAGTGGGGACTGTATCATATTACACTATACAAAGTTTTAGCATTACGCCTATGGGTAGTTTTAATGGTGGCCATGTTGGTTATGAACGAGTCATAGAAAAGTTTAATGGAATAGGTAAAACCATTTACAACTATAAAGTAGACAATGCTTTACAGATTTTAAGCATTCCTACACCACCCAATATTTATCGGGCCCCAGATGGGGAGCTTTTGTCTTCAGAAACCTTTACAGAAGGTAACACAAAGATTACCGGTATTACGAACACTCCTAAGACGGCTTCTTTCACCAATATATCTGGTACCGTTTTCAAAGCCAGAAATCTTGGAATTGACTGTTTTTCTGGTTCTCCAGGAAACTTACAAGAAGTGACTCCTACTATTATAAAACAAGATTATACACCTCAAACCGACTCCTACTATTTAACCAGTGTAGTTGAAGAAAGAGACGGAGTGACCACCACTACTTCCTATGAATACAATGGTACCAATCATATTCAGCCTACTAAGGTTACCATGATCAATAGTGATGATGAAGAATACATCACTCAATTCGAATACATACATGACTTGTCTTCTGGAACACTTAAAGACGATCTCATAGATAAGAATATGTTACTCCCTGCTATTTCTCAAATAGTGTCTGTAAACAACTTCATTGTGAGTGGAAATAAATTGGAGTATTCATTTTATGATTCCAGCTTAGGAGTAAATATAACTACTCCTACTTCCCCAAATGACCATCCTTATCCAAGGTTTTATTTCGACTACGAAATGACCTGGAATGCTGATGGTTCAACTAATGTGAGCGGTTGGGATACGATTGGTACTTTATTAAAAATTGATGTTAACAATGGGTTCCCAGCTGAATTTCAACAAAGAGGTTGGGAAAAAGAAACTTATGTATGGAATGCCAATAACAAAATTCAGTCTCGCACTTTTAAAGACTTTACATGGAATTATACCTATCATGCCAATACCAAGCTGGTAAATACCATAACCGATATTGATGGACAGCAAGTGACTTATGAATATGACGATCTGATGCGTTTGAAGAAAACATCAGCCAGAAGTGGAAATGTAACTACCGAGTTATACGTATTCTTATCAAGTAGCCACTGCTCTTAATGCCGTCGAAAGTAAGACTACTTTCACTGCTGTAAGTGGTAGTCAGCTTCAAGACCGTACTACTAAGCAATATTTGGATGGCTTAGGTCGTCCGATTCAATCCATTGAAAAAGCTTATTCAGAAGCAGGGAATGATGTCATCAAAGCGACTGAATATGACAAGTATGGTCGTCCTTT
>JBCBCD010000535.1:0-5316 GCA_038530915.1 Bacteroidota bacterium | reverse complement strand
ACGGTACACACAATTATGAAAATTCACTTCACTTTGACTATTGGATTGATATTCTTGCTAAATATCATTAATTTAAATATAAATTTTGCACAATCTGAAATATTAGGGACCTGGAAATCAATAGATGATAATACTGGAGAAGCAAAGTCTCACATACAGTTGTTTAAAAAGGGAGATAAGCTATTTGGAAAAATTACTCAACTACTTGAGGCAGCGCAAGATGCTGTTTGTGAATCATGTAAGGGAAAGCTTAAGGATAAGCCATTACTTGGCATGGAAGTAATCTGGGATATGGAGGCGGAAGGTAATCAGTGGAAAGGGGGGACCATCATTGACCCTGAAACTGGTAATAAATACAAATGCAAGCTTTGGGTGGAAGATGGTGTTTTAAAAGTTAGGGGGATTCATTGGACGGGGATCTACAGAACTCAGGAATGGCAAAGGGTAGATGAATAAAAATTAATGCACCATAAATTTGCTTTTGACACAATAATTACAGTGAGTGTAAAGTTATTACAGCAAGATTATCAAATACTAATTCCAAATAGAAGCGTATGCAGCAAACTTTTACCACAGAACAATTAATACTTTTTATTTACAACGAGCTTTCAACTAAAGATACTATGGCTCTTCGTAAAGCCATTCAACGTTCTCCGGAACTGAAAAAGCAGTATAAAGAGTTGGTAGCTGCACAAAGACAGTTGCCCAAAGTAAAGTTCAAAGCAAGCACAGGAGTGCTAAACAGAATCAAATCTTACAGTAAGTCGACAGCCTTTGAAGAGCAATGCTAATTGCCACTAAAGCAAGTTAGTTTTGTATGATAATAAAAAAGCTAAAAGCGCAGCGCGCTTTTAGCTTTTTTTTATTTTATGTTTGAAATTGCTTGAGATTATAAAACAAAGTGTTTATATTTGAAGCAAATTTTAAAAAACTGTTTTAATTATAGTAGAATGGCACAAGACAAAGACTCAAAACTAAAAGCGCTCCAATTAACGGTTGATAGACTTGAAAAAACGTATGGTAAGGGTACCATTATGCGTTTGGGAGATAGTAAGGTAGAACAGCTTGAAGTCATACCTACCGGTTCATTAGGGTTAGACATTGCATTAGGAGTTAACGGATTGCCAAAAGGACGGGTAGTTGAGATATATGGTCCCGAATCTTCAGGTAAAACGACTATTGCCATTCATGCTATAGCTGAATGTCAAAAGCAAGGTGGTATTGCTGCCTTTATTGATGCAGAGCATGCTTTTGATCGTTTTTATGCAAAAAACCTGGGCGTAGACACTGAAAACCTATTGATCTCTCAACCTGATAATGGGGAACAAGCACTTGAAATAGCTGAAAATCTTATCAGATCCGGAGCGGTGGATATCATCGTTATCGATTCTGTTGCTGCATTGGTTCCAAGAAGTGAGATTGAAGGGGAAATGGGGGATTCTAAAATGGGACTTCAGGCGAGGTTGATGTCTCAGGCGATGAGAAAGTTGACGGCTACTATTGGTAAAACAGGATGCTGCTGTATTTTCATCAACCAGTTGCGTGAGAAGATCGGGGTAATGTTTGGTAATCCTGAAACTACTACCGGTGGTAATGCCTTGAAATTCTATGCTTCTATCCGTTTGGATATCCGTAAAACTGGAGGTGGTATCAAGAATAAAGATGGTGAGGTGATTGGTAATCATGTAAAAATCAAGATTGTAAAGAATAAAGTGGCACCGCCATTTAGATTGGCTACGTTTGACATCATGTTTGGAGAAGGTATTTCTAAAACAGGTGAGATCGTTGACCTAGGGGTAGACAATGAAATCATTCAGAAGAGTGGTTCCTGGTACAGCTATAACAGTGCAAAAATTGCACAGGGTCGTGAATCTGCTAAGCAGTTCTTAGCGGATAACCCAGAAGTAGCCTTAGAAATTGAGCAAAAAATCAAGGCTAAGATTTTAGGACTGGACAATTCAGAAGCTCCTTCTGCATCAGAGCCTAAAGGCAAAAGTGCTTCAAAGAGTAAGAAGTAAATAGTCGGAAAAGACTGTTTAGTTTGATATAGAAAGAGCTAAAAAACGCGATGCGCTTTTTAGCTCTTTCTATATTAAATAATCGATTATTGGGTAACGACTTTGTGTTTTGAAATTATGGTACTTTCAATTTTAAACTTGCGTTTAGTTAAAAGCAGGAGTTGAGAAGTGCAGGTTGAAGTATTGTGAAATAGTAAACTTAAGAATATATCCGCCATGATGGCGGATGACTAGATGCTGCAGGGACGCAAAAGAAAAATATGAATGAAAATTCGATAAATTCAGCCTTTTATGAACAAATTGTGCAATTACTGTATGATGCCAAGAGGAAAGTTGTTCAGACAGTAAATGCGACGATGGTATTCGTTTATTTTGAGATTGGTAAGAAAATAGTAGAAGAAGAACAACAAGGAAATGAGAGGGCAGAATATGGTAAAAACTTACTAAAAGAGCTTTCAAAGGTGCTAACCGAAGAATTTGGTAAGGGTTTTTCGGTCACAAATATCCAGCAGATGAGGAATTTTTACCTAGCTTATAAGAATCAACAGACACCGTCTGTTAATTCAGAAGGTCAGAAACAGCTTTTTAGTCTAAGTTGGTCACATTATCTTTTGTTGATGAGGATAGATGACGTATCAGAGCGTAGATTTTATGAAATTGAAGCCACAAAAAATAAATGGAGTGTCCGAGAACTACAAAGGCAATATGATACAGCACTTTATACTAGACTAGTACTGAGTAGAGCGAAGGATAAAGTGAAAGAACTTTCAGAGAAAGGACAAATAATAGAAAAGCCACAAGATGCGATTAAAGACCCCTACATATTGGAATTTATTGGGCTTCCTGAACAAAGCAACTACTCAGAAAGTGATTTAGAACAAGAATTAATTAATAAACTTGAACACTTCTTACTAGAACTAGGAACAGGGTTTGCATTTGTAGCTAGACAAAAAAGAATTTCTTTTGACGATAAGCATTTCAGGATTGATCTTGTTTTTTACAATCGAATTTTACGCTGCTTTATTCTGATTGATTTAAAAATAGGCGAACTGAAGCACCAGGATATTGGTCAGATGATGATGTACGTTAACTACTATGATAGAAAATTGAAATTGGATGAAGAAAATAACACAATTGGAATCATTTTATGCCAGAATAAAAGTGAATCAGTTGTTGAATACACTTTGCCAAAAGACAATGAACAGATTTTTGCAAGTAAGTATAAGACAGTCTTACCAAGCAAAGAAGAACTAAAGGCACTAATTGAAGAATAAGGTGAGTAGCCGAGCATGAAGCATTTTAAAGTAACAGAATATATCCGCCATTATGGCGGCTAGCAAGAAGTTGGGAGTCCTGAAAATAACTACCGAATTGAAAAATGGCTAAGAAAACTTTAATACTGTCATTACTTATAAGTATCTCTTTTTCATGCAATCAGAATAAGTTATCAAAACGAACATCTGAAGGTGGAAACACATTAATCGTAAGAATACTTCCTAAGAAGAAGTTGGAAATTTACGAGCAGCAATACAATAAAGAGGGTGCTGTGACAAAAGTTGAAAAATTTGTTAAAAGAAATATAGAGAGCAATCAAGTTCTAATCAGAGTTGGTGTTGGTGCAGATTATCATTTCTATTTAGAAGTATCAAATTTGATTCGTGAAATTTATTATGATGAAAGAAATCAAGAATCCTTAGATAGATTTGGGAAGAAATTTGATGATCTGGAGAAGCCCAAACAAGAAGAGTTGAAAAAGGAGATTCCCTTAAATTTAAAGATTGAATACGAAAAAAAATAAAATGAAGAAAGTGAATAAGGTCCCCTCTGATGAAATCAATTAGGTCAAAGAAAATATTGCAAATATAGCATTGGATCAACTTGAAATGGGTAGCGACTTAGACATTGGATCAACTTGAAATGGGTAGCGACTTAGACAAATTAGAGCACACGGAAGTAAAGTTAGGTTATATCTACTTGAGAGATAATAATCACGAAGCATTGTTCAAAGTAGTAACAGATAGGAAAACTATATACTTTGCTACATAGCAAGGAAAACTTATGCGTCTTCAACACAAATTTAGAGATGAACTATTCCAAGAAATCATCCAACAAATGGAAAAGATTCATGGAGAATGGCGATAAACTCTACTGTAACAACCAAGTCTTCCAATCATCAATCACTTTTCCTTCAGACTTCAACAGCTTATTTTCGTAATCATAAAAAGGCTCAAATTGCCAAGCTTCCGTGCCAACGCATCCCAAATTGGCCCACTTACTAATAAAGTCGACAAAGTTATCTCCCAATTGAGCACCATGTAGATCATCATCATCATGACTTAGATAAATGACAGGATTTCCATTTATTGCTTCTTGATCAAAAGTGATTAAATCTCCATCTATTGCTTTTTTGATTAAATCTCCCTCTACTACTTTCATGTCAACTTATTTTGTTGCCTACTCTGACCATTCTAGGGTCTCGATTAATTTAAGAGCGTCTGCTTTAACAAATTCAGAAATGGGAGCTATCGAATCTGGTCGAGTTTTAGTATTGAAATAAATTGAACCTCTCACAAAGTGCTTTACACTATCCGTAACAAAAAACTGGAAGGGTGAGGCTGATGGTCCTTCAATATTGAAAGCATAACCATACACCTCTGAATCGGGTCTGTCTACCAAAAATTCATCTATATAATTGGCTTTCTTATTGTGATAGTCTACCAGTTCAAATGCATCTTTGGCCAGCCTATCCAAACTTTTTGGACTTCCGATTTCATAGTAAGTGACATAAATATCTCCATTGAAGTCTGGGAAGTGGACATTGAACCAGCAAGGGTGTACTGGCGTGCCTTCTTCATAATTTTTTTCTTTATTGATGTTGGTATATACCGGATAGTTAAATGTGAAGGAACAACTGTTCCCTACAAAAGATTGATAAGACCTTTCTGGAAAATCGACTTTTGGATAAGCTCTTGGTTTAGGAGTGTAAGAACTGTTGTTCTGGCAAGAGTGTAATACCGATAAAACTAAAAATGAGATGAGTAATAGCTTAATATTGGCTTTCATAAAAAATGTGCTTGATAAAATTTTCAAGGGCCTTGCCCACAGATATTTCGTTTATGTTGATTTTATCAAAAAAGCTCAGCTTTTTTGATAAAACGAATACTAACTACATAATATTGGCTAGTAAATCCATGGAATGATACAGCTTGAAAATATTGGCTACTCATTGATTTTTGTGATGAGAATTTGTTCTATTCTCCGTTCATTTACAGCTGTAACTTTAAACTTAAAATCAAAG
>JBCBCD010000534.1:0-5336 GCA_038530915.1 Bacteroidota bacterium | reverse complement strand
GGTCAAATTCTTGACCAAGATCTCTCACGAATGTAGTACGCCACTTCCCTTAGTATTAGCTTGCGTCGATGATATAATCAGTGGGCAAAAGATGCCTTCTAAGGATGCCAACCTCATTAAGAAAAACGCAATTAGGTTGTTGAGATTGGTCAATCAGTTGATGGATTTTAGGAAGATTGACAATAATAAGATGGTAGTGCATCCTTCTCACAATGATTTTGTAGCCTTTACTCGCGAAATCATGGGGTCGTTTGACCGGATGGCCATTCAGAAAAAAATTGACTATCGTTTAATTGCTAAGGAGGGTATTATTTATGCATATTTTGATGAAAATATGCTGGATAAAGTATTGTTTAACCTATTGTCCAATGCTTTCAAGTTTACAGAAGAAGGTGGTCGCATCCATGTTTTGATCGATCAATTGATTGATAATGAAAATGTGATTTTAAGAATAGAAGACAATGGCTTAGGAATGACTAAAGATCAAGTCAAGCATGCTTTTGATCGTTTCTTTCAGGCCAAAACTCATATGGTGAAAGGTACTGGCCTTGGTCTATCCCTTTCTAAAGAAATCATTGAATTACATAAAGGTAAAATCTACGTAGAAAGTGAAAAAGGTAGAGGCACGCGTTTTACCATCATCCTACCACTCAACCATCCTGAATTGGTACGCTCAGCCAATATAGAGTTACCCATCAATATTGCCAATAAATCTTCTTATTCTGAATACCTCATCGATCTGGATGAAACAGCAACGGTTGAAAAAGGTCCAATAAGTATTGATCCTCCAATAGTAGTGGTGGAACCGCTCTCCAAATCCAATACCATTCTCATCATTGAAGACAATGATGATTTAAGGAAGTTTATGGCAGAAAAACTGAATGCCAAATATTACGTCATACAAGCTGACAATGGTATTAAAGGACTCAATCTGGCACTTGAAAGATTGCCGGATCTCATCATCAGTGATATCATGCTTCCAGAAATGGATGGAATAGAAATTTTAGAACGGGTAAAAAGCGATAGAAGAACAGCCAATATCCCCACCATTATTCTCACCGCTAACGATCGCCAGGAACAAAAGGTAGAAGGTCTTGAAAAAGGTGCTGATGCTTATGTCATCAAACCCTTTAATCTGAAACGCTTATTTGCTACCATAGAACAATTGCTCAATCGATCCAGTGATGAGAGCAATCCACTTTCCGATAATCCAATAGAGGAGAAGTTTTAGTTTTATCATTTGTGAGCAACAATTATAGTCGTACGGAAGCTTAGAGTTGGGAAACTCTTAGAAATAATTCCTAATTTTAGAAAAAACCATAAGTGCTCAAATTGATAAGATTTCTTACATATTGTTTTCTACTTACTGTAATTTTATTTCTATCTGCTTGTCAATCAAAGTTGATGAATGATGAGAAATATGTAATTGGATTTGCTCAATGTACCGGGGCTGACGATTGGCGAAGAGCCATGCACCAAGAAATGTATAGAGAGTTGGCATTTCATACCGACTTAGAATTAATCATAAAAGACTCAAAAAGCAATAATGATCAACAAATAAAGGATATAAAAGCTTTTATTGAGCAGGGGGTTGACTTAATCATTGTTTCACCCAATGAATCTGAACCCATTACTCCCGCTGTAGAAGAGGCCATTTCTAAAAACATACCCGTCATTGTGGTAGATAGGAAAACTAACTCGAGTCTTTACAATGCTTATGTGGGTGCTGACAACTATACTATAGGAAAAATAGCAGGTACTTACACGAGTAAATTATTAGAGAAAGGAGGCAATGTACTTGAAATTTGGGGGCTATCGGGTTCTTCTCCTGCAATAGAACGTCATCGTGGATTTATTGATGTCATTAAAGGCGATAGTTCAATTGTTATAAAAAGAGAGGTATATGGAAATTGGTTAAGGGAAGTAGCAAAAGAAGAGCTTAAAACGATTTTTGATGAATTAAAAGATATTGATGTAGTTTATGCCCATAATGATTTTATGGCATTAGCAGCCTATGAAATATTTAGAGATAATGGATTAGAAGATAAAGTTAAAATCATTGGAGTGGATGGACTGCCTGGCCCTACAGGTGGAATTCAATTGGTGGATGAAAATATTTTAGATGCGACACTATTGTACCCGACCGGTGGAGAGAAAGCCATTGAAATCGCTTCAAAAATATTACATGGAGAGTATTACGAAAAAGAAAACATACTCTTAACAACAGTTATTGATTCTTCAAATGTGAGAATCATGAAGTTGCAAGCTGAAAAGTTATTAGCTCAACAAAAAGATATTCAACGTCAGACACAGAAGATAGATGAACAAATCCAATTGTATAGAACTCAACAATTGTATCTAACCATTTCTATTTTAAGCTTTTTATTGGTTGTGATTTTGGGGGGATCCGTTTTTCTTGCATTAAGAGCCAATAAGAAAAAGAACAAAGAGCTTGAAAAGAAAAACAAGGAGATTTTACTGCAAAGAAATGAGATCATTGAATTTTCAGAAAAAGCAGAATTAGCTACTCAGGCAAAATTCAAGTTTTTTACCAATATATCTCATGAGTTTAGAACTCCTCTTACATTAATTTTAGCTTCAATTGATGATATCATAAACAAGCAACGCTTACCCAATAAGGATTCTCATCTCATACGTAAAAATGCCATTAGATTGTTGAGGTTGGTTAATCAATTAATGGATTTTAGAAAGATTGACAACAATAAAATGATTGTTCACCCTTCTGAGAATGATTTAGTTTCATTTACTCGAGATATCATGGGGGCCTTTGATAGAGTGGCTGCTAAGAAAAAGATTGATTTTCGTCTGATTGTAAATAAAAATGAAATTCCAGCTTATTTTGATCGAAATATGTTGGATAAAGTATTGTTTAATTTACTTTCTAATGCTTTTAAATACACTAATCAAGGTGGTAGAATTCATATCCTATTAGATCAGTTGTTGGATGATGAAAATGTAACGATTAAAGTCGAGGATAATGGCCATGGTATGACACCAGAACAGGTTATACATGCTTTTGACCGTTTTTATCAAGGGAAAAACTATACATCTGAAGGCACTGGCTTAGGCTTATCCCTAACAAAGGAGATCATCAATCTACATTATGGTAAAATAAATGTAGAAAGTGAAAAAGGCCGAGGAACCCGTTTTACCATAAGCTTACCACTTAAACATCCGGAATTATTAAAACTAGAACCAGAGTTAGTTCCTGCTGATGAGCAATTTGCGAGCATCAATGAGTACAATAAGTTTTTAATTGCTGTAGAAGAAGAAGTCACTGAAGAAAAAACAGGACCAAAGCTCATTAAAGAAAGAACCATTCTTTTGATAGAAGACAACCAGGATCTCTTGGTGTTTTTAGAAAGTAAACTAAACAACCAGTACAACATTCTGAAAGCCGAAAATGGAAAAGAAGGTTTAGAGATTGCATTAGAACAGGTACCGGATTTAGTCATTAGTGATGTAATGCTTCCTGAGAAAAGTGGCCTTGAAATAGTACAGCATTTAAAAGATGACTTAAGAACCTCTCATATTCCTGCCATTTTGTTGACAGCCAATGATGAGCAAGAGCAAAGAATCGCAGGTTTGAAAACGGGTGCAGATGCGTATATTTCAAAACCTTTTAGTCTAAACTTCTTATTTCAAACCATTGAAAACCTACTAAAAAACAGAGCGGTACTAAAAGCAAGGTTTTCAAGTGAAACCAAGCTATCTTTAAAATTAGATAAGCTGAATAAATTAGATAAGCAATTTGTCAATCAGTTTATTGCTAATGTTGAAAAGAACATTCCTAATCAAACTTATGGTGTAAAAGACATATGTAAGGAACTAGGAATTTCAAGAGTGCAGTTGTATCGCAAGGTAAAAGCACTTTTAGGGTATAGTGTCTCAGATTACATTCGCGAAGTAAGATTGACAAAAGCCAAACATTTATTGCTTGAAGAAGAGCTAAGCATTGCAGAAGTTGCGTATGAAGTTGGCTTTACCTCTCCGGCTTATTTCTCAACAGCCTTTAAAGCACGTTTCAATTTTTCACCTTCAGACTTTAAGAGTGGTAACATTCCGGCCTCTTAGTGAAACAATTTTTAAACTCTTGATACAATTTCGAAAGTGTTTCATGCTCTAAAAAAGGTTCTGTTTTCTGAAAAAGAATAATATTCTAAGGGTTTGAGCCTTCACAAAATCAAAAGAGATTAAATTAGAAGAATTTGGAACAATCGAGAATTATGTAAAAGCGCTAATCCTGTACCTTTGAATAAAACAATTGATTAGCTATGAACAACAAGATTCTATATTGGTCCATAACAGTAGCATTAGCTGGTTTCCTTTTTGGATTTGATACCGTTGTAATCTCCGGAGCTAACCTTCCTATTAAAGAGCTTTGGGGTACTTCACCCTGGTTTCATGGAACCTTTATTATGTCTATGGCATTATGGGGTACAGTATTAGGGGCTTTATTTGGAGGTTTCCCATCTGATAAGTTAGGCAGAAAGAAAACCTTATTTTGGATAGGTATATTGTACTTCTTATCAGCAGTCGGATCCTCAATGGCTCCTGACCCTTATACCTTTTCATTCTTTAGATTCATTGGTGGGGTTGGAGTAGGAGCTTCTTCTGTAGCAGCACCTACTTACATATCTGAAATTGCCGGTTCCAAACAAAGAGGCCGACTGGTAGCACTTTACCAGTTTAATATTGTATTTGGAATATTAATTGCATTTATCTCTAATTATCTGTTGAATGGAGTGGGTGGCGAAAACGATTGGCGTTTTATGTTAGGTATTGAAGCCGTACCTGCTTTGATTTATACCTTGATGATTTTAGGTGTACCAAATAGTCCAAGATGGTTGATCTTTAAGAAGAATGATGAAGCAGCAGCTTTGTCTATTTTGAAACAAACATCAAGTGATGAAGAAGCTATAAAGGTCTTAAAAGAAATTCAGGAAGATCATGAAATGAATAAAGAGCCGGAAGTATTCTTCTCAGGTAAATATAGGATTCCAATCACATTGGCTTTTTTACTGGCCTTTTTCAATCAGCTTTCAGGTATCAACTTTGTGTTGTATTACGCGCCTGAAATTTTAGAAAAAGCTGGCTTTGCTTCACAAGATTCACTTTTGAGTTCCATTTCTATAGGTGGAATCAATTTAATCTTTACACTTCTTGGAATGTACTTGATTGACAGGGCAGGTCGTAAACAGTTGATGTTTATTGGCTCTGTTGGATATATCCTCAGTTTGGCCATGATAGCAGTCGGTTTTTACACTGATGCAATATCTGAAGAGGAAGTATAGTTAAAAAGTCTAACCAAAGGT
>JBCBCD010000533.1:0-5344 GCA_038530915.1 Bacteroidota bacterium | reverse complement strand
ATTAAACCTAATAGACCAGTTGTGATAGGAGAGACCCAGGAAGAAGTCCATTCTGTATTTGAAGAAAAAGCAAGAGCATGTAATACCAAGCTAAGTTATGCTGATCAAAATGTGAAATTGCATTTTCATAAAAAGGACTGGACTCACACTTACTTTGATATAGAATGGAAAGAAGGTGCAAAATGGGAAGCAGTACCTTGTAACTTGATTGGTGAATACCAAAAATTTAATCTTCAAACTGCATTACATACGATAGAACTGATCAACAGCAAAAACTTGTTAGGGCAAATTATTGATGCTGAAGAAATTCGAAAAGGACTGTATTCAATAATCAAATCAACCTACTTCATTGGGAGATGGCAAATTTTAGAAAAAGAACCCTTGGTTTTAATAGATAGTGCACACAATGAAAGTGGGATTCAGAAAGCTATGAAACAATTGCATGAGTTACTAGAATCAGGACAAGATCTACACATCGTATGGGGTATGTCTAGCGGGAAAACACCCAAGGATATTCTCAGTTTGCTACCTACTAAAGCTAATTACTACTTTGCAAAGCCTGATGTGCCTAGAGGAATAGATGTAGATCTCTTAATGACTGAAGCAAAAGAGTTAAGACTACAGGCTGCGAAGCATCAAAGTATACCTGAAGCTTTAGCTGCTGCTAAGAGGAATGCGAAGGCACAGGATGTAATATTTGTTGGTGGAAGTATATTTGTAGTAGGGGAAGTGGTTTGATTAGAGTATTTGTTTATAAGTGTATAAGGTTAAGAGTTTGCTTATACACTTATAAACTCATCATCTAAATTACGGAACCAATATTATCTTCCCGACCTTACTTCCATCTCCATTAATGATGCGATAAAAGTAGTTACCCCTGGGTAAATTGGCGACTACAATTTGTTTTTCAAATTGCTCGCCTATTACTGCTGCATAATTGGTGGCCAGTACTCTGGATCCTTTGACATCGAATAATTCCAATTGGATCAGGTTAGTTTGAGATTCTTCCACTTTTATATTTAGCAAGTTGCTTGCAGGATTGGGAAACAAGTTGATATCTGTTAAAGGTGGAAAAGAAGCTGTGGCCAAATTTGAAAAATTGAATGCTCTTTCTTGGCTAATCATTTTTAAGCGATAAATATTGCTTCCATTTATCGGACTTCGATCTTGATAGGTATAATCACTAGCTATGCCTTTGGCGTCAACAGTGGCAATGGTCGTAAAATTGTAAAAGTCGCTGCTGCGTTGTAATTCATAGACAGCAAGATCATTTTCTTGTATGCTGGTCCAAGAAAGCTGGATGCTATTTTCTGTAGAAATGGCTTCTAAAGGAGTAAGTTCAGCAAATGCTTCTCCACAATCGGGATAGATGTTACGGCTATCGAGAGTGGTTAAACCTTCCGGGTCAGTTACACTTAATTCGATGCGGAAATAATAGATTTCTTCTCCACATCCCAGGGGACTGATCAAAGCATGTGTTTCAGGATTGAAATCGGTAGGCTCAGGGTGAAAATGATCATTGTGATGCAAGTAGACCTTCCATTGATAGAACAATTGATCAGCGCTGTGTTCATTGTCGGTAATGTCAGCTTTCAAACTTAATAAGGAAGTGGCATCAATGGGATATTTATCACCATCCTCAAAAGAAGTAATATTTACCTGTGGAGGAGAATTATTGACAGATACTATTTGCGTGCTGGTAGAAGAAGCTCCCAAGCTATCCGTTACTGTTAAACTCACAGGAAAGGACTTTATCTCATTGCCATTGGTAGAATAAGTAGAACTCGGTACTGCGGAAGTACTGCGCTCGCCATTACCAAAATCCCATTGATACGTCAATTCATCCGAATTGATGTCATAAGAGTTGGAAGCATCAAATTGTACAGTTAAAGGTGTTGGTCCATAAAATTTATCGGCATCTATTACAGCGACAGGTGCGGGATTACCACCATAACTGATCTTTCTAACATGCGGCCCTAGGTTGATATAATATAGGGCACCATCTTTGGGGTTTAAAGCCAAATGGATGATATCCCTGCTATTATCATGAAAAGGAGTGACCGATTGAAGATGGTATTCTTCATCAAATTCGAAGACTTTAATCCATCCACTAAAGTCAATACCGAAAAATTTGCCTCGATATTCTTCCGGGAATGCATCGGCAGTATAAAAAATTCCAGACAAACTGGAATACCCATCAAATGTTTCACCTGTTGCTTCCACTTTATCAGAGCCAATTTCAAAATTGTCAATTTCTCCCGCATCATTGAAAGCAGGGAGCATCGCTCTGCTTGGTGGATTCCACTTGGCATTACTCCAAGAGATAATGGGAAATTGTGCTTCCATTGGATAAGCTTCTTGGGGAATGGTTTCTATGCTATTGCATGGATTTGTAAAGAATAGTTCTTCGTCTTTTTTGGGTGCCTTCAATAAATCGCGGAAAGTAAAATAGGGTTGATCACAACCATTAGGATAAAGTGGGTTTGGAGCTCCTTGATTAAAAGGAACATCATTGATATAGAAAGCCCACATCCCTTTATTTCCTTCAAAAATAGGCCAGCCAAAGTTTTTCCCACCTCGGTCTACCAAGTTGAGCTCTTCCCATGCACCGTTTCCTACATCACCTGCCAAAATAACGCCTGGATCACCATCATCGGGATAGTGACTTCCAGTATTGGGATCTAAGGCAATTCGATAAGGATTTCTAAAACCGAGTGCCCAAATTTTTGAAATAGGAGCATTCGGATCGTCTGCCTGATAGAAAGGATTGCTTGGCAGACCTTCACCTGTATTAGGATCAATTCTTAAAATTTTTCCATTGTAATTGTGTAGGTATTGTGATCGGTAAGACCCTATATCCTCATCTTCTGTCATGATTCCAGCTTCTATGGCCTGACTGGCAAAAGTGCCAAACTCATCTCCTCCAATATCTGTACCTGCATTACTTGTGCCATCACCAACAGAAACAAGCAAAGTCCCATCCTGACCTACTACTAAGCTGCCTAATCCATGAAATTCATACATTAAAGGAATGCCACTGTCAATAGTTTCTCCCAACAATATCTTTTTAGAGTCCATTAAGGTTGTAGAGTATTCATTGGACGGATCCGCCTGATACCTGACTACCCTTCCAAATGTAGAAGTGTTGATAACAGTAGTATCCGGATTATAAGACGAAGTTCCGAAATTATAATAGTGATGAAGATCCACAGCATAAAGCAGATAAAAATATCCATTAAACTGAAAGGCCGGATCTAATGCAAATCCCATTAATCCATGATCTTTCCAATTGGCTACTTCTTCGGTAATATCTATCAATGGTTGTGGGTACCTTTGACCAGAACTATCAATTAAGTGAACAAGGCCTTTTTTTTCCCAAACGTACATTCTACCATTTTCATCAAAAGTGATACCAGTAGGAAAGTCAAATCCTGTAGTAAATACCTGATCATAAAAATCATCAGGCAACTGAGCTTTTACATTTACAGTAATAAGAAATAATATACAGGTAAGAAATAAGTTAACAGTTAGTGATTTCATTTGTCTACTTGCTGGTTTAGATTACAAATCTAAATAATCCCTCACTTGGAAGGTAAGATTTACAAAAAAAAAGGTACTCCGAAAGGAGCACCCACATAAACTATAAACAAACAAAAAACATTAGCGATTTCGAAACTGATTTGTTAACATACTTTTGCAAAAAGGGTTCAAAAAAAATGCATTTGATTTGTCTTTTTTTAAACTTCTCAGAATTTTCTACGATATTTTCACCCTTAGTTTCTATTTTAATTAATTATACAGCTTGAAGAGATAAAATAGGCTGTGGCCACTGGCAGTAACCTATTTTACCCCTTAATTACCTATTTCGTGTACTACATAAGTAGCTATTGGAATGAAAATAAATGCAAGAACTATTATTCTATTTGTTATTGGATTATTTGTTGCCATTGTGATAATGCGTTTCCTTCCATTTATGCGATTTATCTTATTGTTCCTTCTTTTTTTGATTTCAACCTTATTTATTATTTCAGGACTAACCACCGGTTTTTTCAATGCTCAGTTTCAGAGAAGAAGAAAGGGGACAACCGTAGGTAGAATTGAAGATAGAATTGCGTCAATTAAAGCCTTACAAGCCAATAATGAAGAGGAAATGCAAGAAGTAAAAAAGAACATTAGAGAAATTGAGCAAGAGAAGAAATTAAACGACGAAAAATTGTTCAATAAAAATTGGAAGGACCTACACGAGCTATTGAGTGGTTTTAAAGCAGAATTGGACTTAAGAAAGTCAAAAGCAACATTCTTTCAGCAATGTCTTGATAAACTCACTCAACTACTGGATAATCATAAAATTCAGCAATCTATTGAGGAAAAGAAAAAAAAGCTTCAAGAGCTTCAAGACGAGCACTACGAAAGCCTGTCTGAATTAGAAAACTTAAAATCTGATGTAGAGACCGATATCTTTTATTTAGATACGATTGAGTCACTATCAGAACGGATGTTGGCCAGTTCTAACATTGAAGATGCTTTACGACTAAAAAAAGAGCTGGAAGAAATGACCAGAGATTTAAATTAAATCCCTCAACTTAAATTCAAATTTTAACTTATGTCCGTTTCGTAATACAGTAAGCTTAATGGTTTTTCCAGGTTTTTTTTGCAATTTTTTGGTAATTCCATCCAAGCTAAAGAAGAAGGCAGGAATTCCATTGATTTTTAGTATCTCGTCGCCTACTTTTAAGCCCGCTTCACCTGCCGGACTATTGGCGACCACTTGATAAGCAGTGTACTCGGTAAGATTCTCACCTCCAGCAATTAGCAATAGACCACTACGATCATATTTGAATTTTTTCTTGAATTTTCGCGTTGGCTTGATGTAAGCTACCTCTCTGAAATAATCAATGTAAACATCAAAGCGATCTAGTATCCTATTGCCAAGAATACCTTGCCGATTGTAGGTTGATTGAATAATGCTATCCTGTATTTCGGTTCGCTCTTGAAAATTGGTGATAATATTATTTATATCCGTATCTCCCAACTCCAAATTATTGATTCGGCCCAGATATCCTTTTACATAGCCACCTAGTCCCATAGCTATGTTACTTTCAATCACAGTTTCTGGTATCTCTATGCTTGGATGAGATTTTGTGTATAACAACAAGGCAAGGCTTGCTCCGGTATCTATCAATAATTTAGCTGGGAAGTTTTTATTGTTCTGAAGAGTACTGTTTAATGTAATAAAAGGTTTGCCCTGATAAATATCTAAAGGGATTTGCATGTACTTTTTTCCAGGTTTTTTAAAAGAATTAGGAACATGTAAAATGATTTTTTGCCTTTTATAATCAATTTG
>JBCBCD010000532.1:0-5344 GCA_038530915.1 Bacteroidota bacterium | reverse complement strand
GAGGAGATTATAAGAAGAAGAAAAATTAAACTTATAATCTCCTCTTTTCCAGGAATCAAAGAACTTCTTCCAGGCTACTGGATTAAAGATATTCATCGGTGGTTGCTGACCAATGTAATAATATTCTCGGGATTGCTGTCGCAAATAGTAGTTGGCATTTTCAATACCATCGTATTTCACATCTTTGCGCAAACGCTCTAATTTATCAGCAGATAAGTTTCTGGTTGCATTTTCCTGTAACTCCGGAGTAACATCCATCGCTAAAAATTCAATCTTGAAGTGTTCGCGACTTGGCCAAGGGAAGACGACCGTTTCCGGTAAGTTATAAGCATCCTGGACCATTAATTGTACTAATGAATACCTATTGTCTTCCAAACTATCAGGAATAGTGTATTCTACGGTTTTATATCCAATTGCAGAAAATTGAATAATATCACCTTTTTCAACTACGATAGAGAAAAAGCCTTTGAAGTCTGAATAAGTACCTCTTCCTTTATTTTGAACAAGAATATTGGCGTATGGAACAGGAACCAATTCTTCATCAGAGCCATCTAGCACCATACCTGAAAACTGGACTAATTGATCTTTTGATTGTTGACCATGTAAAAAAGAAGTACCAATAAGTAGTATGAGTGAAGCGAAGAGAATACCTTTCAAATTCATAACAATTCAATTGTTTTACATTAAGACGCAGCTTTGGCCTGTATGGTTCGTTAGATTATAATCTCAAACGTTAAATAATCGTCAATTAAAAATAAAAACATTTAAGCAGTAGCACTACAACAATCCAATATTTAGCGCCATCTTAACATCATTATTAATTAAAAAATGCTTTTTTCATCTAAAGATTGGTAGAATCAAAGCTGTTATGCAATAACTAGCATTTCGTTTAAAAGTTTAAGGGTGTAAAGGTTGAACAAATTCGACCTTTACACCCTTAAACTTTTAAATCCTGTAATGTAAACCCTTACGCAGACCTTAAATAATCTCATCAAAGTAATACGTGGCACTTCTATTCATCTAAAGCGATATCTAAAACATCCATCATTTCATCTACATAATGAATTTGAAGGTCTTTCAGATAAGCTTTTTCAATTTCATCTACATGCTTCTTATTCTCAGTACACATGATGATGTTTTTGATGCCGGATCTTTTGGCAGCTAGTAATTTCTCTTTTATTCCACCAACGGGTAAGACTTTACCTCTAAGCGTAATCTCACCAGTCATGGCCAGATAAGGTTTCAATTTTCTTTTTGTAAATGCAGAAGTTAAAGCCGAAAGCATCGTTACCCCAGCTGAAGGGCCATCCTTGGGAATAGCACCCTGAGGAATATGTATGTGTACATCTGTTTTTTCAAAAACATCAGGCTCAATACCAAACTGCTCCCCCTTTGACTTAATAAAACTTAAGGCAGTAGTGGCTGATTCTTTCATCACTTCCCCTAGGTTACCCGTTAGCAAGGTTCTTCCCTTGCCATTGCTCAAGCTCACCTCTATAAATAAGATGTCTCCACCAACCGGAGTCCAGGCCAATCCGATGGCCACCCCAGGATCTTTTGCTGCTTGATACGATTCTATGGAATAAGTACTTGGTCCTAAAATAGATACCAATTCTTTTTTCTTGACTGTTTTATCATAAGGCTCTTCCAAAGCAATTTTTTTGGCAGTCGAACGCATCACAGCCCCCAAAACTCTTTTTAATGATCTTACCCCAGATTCTCTCGTATATTCTTGTATCAACTTCTCTACTACTGTATCTTTCAGATCTATGTCATCCTCTTTCAAACCGTGCTCTTCTCTCTGCTGAGGTATAAGGTATTGCTTTGATATTTCCAATTTCTCTTCAATTGAATAGCCACTTACTTCTATGATCTCCATTCTGTCCAATAAAGCAGGTTGAAGTGTATTTAAACTATTCGCAGTAGCAATAAACAAGATTTTAGATAAATCATATTCCAACTCCAAGTAATTGTCGTAGAAAGTCTCGTTTTGCTCAGGATCCAATACTTCCAATAGTGCAGAAGAAGGATCACCTCTAAAATCTTTGCCTATTTTATCAATTTCATCCAAAATGAAGACCGGATTAGAAGTACCTGCTCTTTTAATGGATTGAACAATACGGCCTGGCATTGCACCTATATATGTTTTTCTGTGACCTCGAATTTCTGATTCATCATGCAAGCCACCCAAAGACATTCTGATAAACTTACGATCCAATGCTTTAGCAATAGATTTTCCCAAAGATGTTTTACCAACACCTGGAGGGCCTACTAAACAAAGAATGGGTGCTTTCATATCGCCTTTCAACTTGAGCACAGCCAAATGCTCTAATATGCGATCTTTGACTTTTTCCAATCCATAATGATCAGAATCTAAAATTTCTTTTGCACGATGTAAATTAAAATTATCCTCAGAATAAATGCCCCAAGGCAAATCAATCAATAACTCCAGATAGTTAAGAATGACCGAATACTCAGCAGCTTGAGGATTGATCCTTCTTAATTTTTGGATATCTTTTGCAAAAGATTTGGCTATAGATTCTCCCCACTTTTTCTCTTTTGCTGCCTCAACCAGATTGTGTAAATCTTCCTCCTGAGGGGTTTGTCCTAACTCTTCCTGTATCGTTTTCAACTGTTGATTGAGAAAATAGTCTCTTTGTTGCTTCTCAATCCCGGTTTTCACCTTATCATCAATTTTGCTTTTTAGCATGAGTAATTGATGTTCTTCATTAAGGTGGTGTAAAACTTTTGAAACCTGTTCACTTAAAGAATGAGTTTCCAAAATTTCCTGTTTGACCGGCACCTTTATCCTTAAATTAGAAGCTATAAAGTTGAGGAGAGAAATATCATTATTGATATTGGAGAGTGTTAAAATCACTTCATCAGGTACATCCGATGACAATTCAATTACCTGTTTTGAGATTTCAGTCATTGAAGTCATTAGTGCCTTAAACTCAATTTCATCTGTGGGATATACATATTCTAATGTTTGTATATTCGCCTTGATCATTTTGTCGCTTTCCAGCCACTCCCCCAAAAGAAACCTTTTGCGACCTTGTAGAATAACAGTTAAAGTGCCATCAGGCATTTTCATTAACTTCATAATTCTCGCAATGGTCCCTATATTGTAAAGATCTTCTCTCTCAGGATCTTCTACATTTGCGTCCTTCTGTGATACCACTCCTACTAATCTACCTTCTCTGTAAGCCAGATTAATAGCGTTTATTGATTTTGAGCGACCAACAGTAATTGGAATAAGAGTACCCGGAAAGAGTACTGTATTCTTTAAGGCTAAAATGGGCAGTATATCGGGATAGGTCTCACCATGCCCCGGTTCACCGTCTTCATCCATAGTCATTACAGGAAGAAAATCCGACTCATCCTCAAACACCTGACTTAACTTATAATTCTCCATCATACTTTTACTGCCTAGTACAGTTTTAATTATTTTTCTCTATTACAATCATTTTGACTTTGGCAGAGATAAAACTACCTACCCGCAGAGAGGAAAGAGTTTTCACACAAACCCAGAGTCATAATTGACTGAATAGCTCACAAAGTTAAGCTATTCAAACCATTACGGCAGTTTTTTATGAATTACTGCAGTATAAATTTCTGTAATAAGAATTACTTTTTTGAACAAGCATTCAAAATTGTTAAAAGTGCATCAATGATCATGCCAAGTCCAAGTAACTTCTATATAGTTACTTAATTTGACAAATTGGAAAAAGTTGTAGTAAAAAAGAAGACAGTTAGTCAGGTCGAACTTGAAATTTTAATTATACCTCTTCCATTATTTCAGTGGGTTCTTCTTCTCCTTCTAAATCATTTTTCTCAACCCTTAGGTTATCAATAATAAACTCCTGCCTCTTAGATGTATTTTTTCCCATGAAATAGGTAAGTAAATCTTTGATATCAATCTCTTCATTCAACACAACCGGTTCTAAGCGAATGTTTTCACCAATGAAATCACCAAATTCGTCTGGTGAGATTTCACCTAAACCTTTGAACCTTGTTATCTCTGGCTTACCCCTCAACTTATCGATGGCCTCTCTTTTCTCAGCTTCTGAATAACAATAGAAGGTTGACTTTTTATCTCTTACTCTGAAAAGAGGAGTCTCTAAAATAAATAAGTGACTATTCCTCACTAAATCAGGAAAGAACTGCAAGAAGAACGTCAATAAGAGTAACCTAATGTGCATTCCATCGACATCGGCATCGGTAGCAATAACTACTTTGTTGTAACGCAAATTTTCAATACCATCTTCAATATTCAAGGCATGCTGTAACAAATTGAATTCTTCATTCTCATAAACTACTCTCTTTGTTAGCCCAAAACAATTTAAAGGTTTACCTCTTAAACTGAAAACAGCTTGCGTCTTAACATCTCTTGCTTTAGTAATAGAACCACTTGCCGAATCTCCCTCTGTAATAAAGATGGTTGTAGCTTGCCTGATCTCCTCATCATACTTTCTATTGCTATCACTGTAATGTACCCTACAGTCTCTCAGTTTTTTGTTGTGCAAATTTGCTTTCTTAGCTCTTTGGTTGGCCAACTTCTTAATTCCTGCTATCTCTTTTCTTTCTCTCTCGGATTGTTTGATGCGACTTTCTATCGCTTTAGCTATCTCCCCGTTTTTAAGCAGAAAATTGTCTAATTTATCTTGAATAAAATTAGACATAAAAGTTTTAAGTGTTGGTCCATCCGGTCCCACATCATTAGATCCAAGTTTAGTCTTTGTCTGTGATTCAAAAACCGGATTCTCAATCCTTACACTTACTGCAGCTGTAATAGCAGTAAGAATATCTTTTCTGTCATAACTCTTCTTGAAGTGATTTCTGATTGTAGTTACTACAGCATCTCTAAAAGCATTCAGGTGAGTTCCTCCCTGTGTAGTATGCTGTCCATTGACAAAGGAATAGTACTGTTCACTATAGTTATTACCATGAGAAAGAGCTATTTCTATATCTTCACCCTTTAAATGGATAATATCGTATCTGAGTTGTTCTTTCTGAGTTTTACGGGTCAATAGATCTTTAAGTCCATTTTTAGAATATAAGACCTTACCATTTATATTGATCTTTAGCCCCGTATTTAAGTAAGCATAATTCCAGAGTTGGTTTTCAAGATAGTCAGGTCTGAACTTATAGTTTTTAAAGATTTCAGGATCAGGCTCAAAAATAGTGGTCGTACCATTTCGATCATCACTTCTTTTAATATTGTGGTCTTTGAGTAAAAGTCCTTGATTGAATTCTGCTATTTTCACCTTGCCATCTCGCACTGACTGAACTCTAAAGCTTTTAAGAAGTCGGTAGGTCTTAATGGTGTTGGTACTAAGGCAGT
>JBCBCD010000531.1:0-5352 GCA_038530915.1 Bacteroidota bacterium | reverse complement strand
AAAAGTTGAAATGACAGATCCAAATCGATAAGTTATTCTTTGACCATTACTTAAAATAAATTTATTAGTATTTTGAAAAATACTTCTTAGATTTTAAATGTCTCATTCTTGGAGTGAGCAACACCTTCTTTTCACTAAATCTTTCTACCATGAATCGTTTACTCTATCTACTACCATTTCTTTTCTGTTTCACCCTCCCGGCTCAAAAAGTGGACATGAGCCTATTCCATGGACTCAAGCCTCGTAATATTGGTCCTGCCGGGATGAGTGGTCGCATTACTTCCATAGCAGTTGATCTTAATGATACAGACATTTTTTATCTCGGAACCGCTGCCGGCGGTATTTGGAAAACTGAAAATGCGGGTCATACCTTTACCCCAATTTTTGACAATGAAATTGCTGCATCCATAGGAGAAATTGCCATTTACCAAAAAAATCCCAACATCATCTATGTGGGGTCAGGTGAAGGTAATCCCCGAAATAGTCAAAACTCAGGACAAGGTATGTTCAAAAGCATAGATGGAGGAAGGACATGGACTCATCTTGGTTTAAAAAATACCCGTCAAATACATCGTGTTATCATTCATCCTGAAAACCCGGATATTGTTTATGCAGGGGTATCTGGAGCTACCTGGGGTGAGAGTGAAGATCGTGGCATTTATAAATCAGTAGATGGGGGTAAGAATTGGGAAAAAGTATTGTATGTCAATAACACTACCGGTTGTTCTGATTTGGTCATGGATCCTCATAATCCCAATAAATTGGTAGCTGGTATGTGGCAACATAGAAGATGGCCCTGGTTTTTTAAATCCGGAGGAGAAGGAACTGCCATTTACATCAGTAATGATGGCGGAGAAAACTGGGAAAAAGTAACAGAAGGTTTACCAAGCACAGAATTGGGTAGAATTGGTCTTTCTTTCGCTCCTAGTTCCAAAGATATGATTTACGCTTATGTTGAATCCAAAGACAATGGTATTTACAGATCCACTGATGGAGGTTATAATTGGGAAAGAAGATCCAGGTCAAAGGATGCCAATATTGGTGGCAGGCCTTTTTACTATGCTGATATATATGTTGATCCATTGAATGAGAATCGCATTTATAGCATAGCTACTGAAGTCACTTCTTCAGAAGATGGTGGAAAAAGCTGGGGTAGATTTGCCCCAGGAAGTAAAATTCATACTGATCATCACGCCTATTGGATTCATCCCAATGATTCTGAACACATCATGGTAGGGCATGATGGTGGCTTAAATGTCACACATGACAGAGGAAAAAACTGGTGGTTCCCAGATAATTTGCCATTAGCTCAGTTTTATCATGTAAGAGTAGACAATGAGTTGCCTTATAACATCTATGGAGGCTTGCAAGATAATGGTTCATGGATAGGTCCAAGTCAGGTACGATTTAAGGGTGGCATCCGCAACCTCTATTGGCAAAGGGTAAGTGTTGGTGATGGCTTTGATGTGGTTCCTGACCCAATAGACAGTGATTATGGATACAGCATGGGGCAAGCAGGAGGGTTATACCGTTATCAGAGATCAAGTGGTCAGTTGCAAATTATAAAACCTACGCATCCTGATGGTGAATACCTTAGGTTCAATTGGAATGCAGGTATTGCGATAGACCCTTTTGACAACAAGACCATTTACTATGGCAGTCAATATTTGCACAAAAGTAGTGACCAAGGCAATAGTTGGGAAATCATTTCTCCTGACTTGACGACCAATGATCCAGAGAAACAAAAGTTTTTGGAAACAGGTGGTTTAACCTTTGATGTAACGGGTGCAGAAAACCACACCACTATACTAAGCATTGCACCTAGTCTGAAAGAAAAAGATGTAATCTGGGTAGGAACAGATGATGGCAATGTACAATTAACCAGAGACGGTGGTAAAAGCTGGAAAAACTTGACCAGCAATATTCCCGATGTACCTGCTACTACATGGGTAAGTCAGATACAACCCTCAAAACATAAGGCAGGTGAGGCGTTTGTCACTTTTGACGATCATAGACGTAACAATTGGGAACCGTATATCTACAGAACCACTAACTATGGCAAGAGCTGGGAAAGATTAGTGACTACAGCTGATGTTGAAGGTTTTGCTTATTGTTTTGAACAAGATCCTATTGCCGAAAACCTCTATTTCTGTGGCACAGAATTTGGTTGGTATGTGAGTTTTGATGCTGGTGAAAACTGGAACGAATGGAGCAACCACTACCCTACTGTTCCTACACAGGATATGGTCATTCACCCAAGAGATCATGATTTGGTATTGGGTACTTTCGGACGTTCTTTCTGGATTTTAGATGACATCAGGCCATTAAGAGAAATGACAGAACAGAAAGTTGATAAAATATTGTCTAAAGAAGTATACCTTTTTTCTATGGCAGATGCCTATCTTTTCTCAATAGGAGAATCCTTAGGATACAGAGATGGTAAAGTCGGTGATGCACTTTATGATGGTGAAAACAGAGCTTACGGTGCATTAATCAGTTACTACCTCAAGGAAGCACCTGAAGATGGAGATGTTTCTTTAGATGAGCAAGTTAAAATCACTGTTACCGATGAGCAAGGAAAGGTCGTAAGACAAATGTATCAAAAACCCCAAACTGGTGTTAGCAGGTTTAATTGGAACCTTCGTAGAGATGCAACGAGGCGTCCAAGTCAAGCCAAACCTAAAAAGAACGTTGCTCCAAGGACAGGCAATCAAGTAGTTCCTGGAATGTATACCGTGACAGTAGAATATAATGGCCAGAAATCAAGTAATAAGGTTACCGTCAAAAAAGATCCCATGCTCAACATTTCTGATGAAGATATTATGGCTACGGAAAAACTATTGTTTAGGTTAGATGATGCCGTAGCACAAACGACAGCTGTAATGGATGAAATACGTTCTATCCAAGCTTCTATCCAATTTTTAGAACAAAAAGAAATGGATGATAAAGCTTTTACTGCTGCTCTAAAATCAACCAAAAAGAAGCTTCAATATTTTAAAGAGAAAATTAGTGGCAAGGAAGCACAAGGAATCTACCGTGACCCTATGACAGTAACTTCAATAATTGGAGCGGCCAATCGATTGATTCCAAACCCACAAGTACAAGCCAGTGAAAACAGAAAAACTGCTATCAAGCAAGCTGAACTGGTCGTTTCAAATTTGAAAGATGAATTTGATGCCTTTAAAAATAAAGAGTTGGCAAGATTAAAAGGCCTACTCAAAAATAAAGGAATGAATATTTTGGATTAATAAATTCAAGAAAATCACCAAACATCTTGCTACCCGTTTAGGTGCTTAGAAGTTTAGTTTTTACATTATCTAATGTTTGATCTAAGCGCTAAACACCTAAACTTCTAAACCTGATTAATCTTATCTTGTCACTTATCATTTAACAAAAGACTTCAATGAAATTATATCTCCATTTTTCATAACAAAGCCAACCTCTTTCAGAGCATTAATATCATCCAAAGGATTTCCTTTAACTGCTACTAAATCAGCCCAGTATCCTGTTTCCACTTTTCCCAAACCTTCTAATCCCAATACATTGGCATTAACTGAAGTGACTGACTGCAATACATCCAATTCACTCATTCCATATTCTACCATCATGATCAATTCTCTGGCGTTATCTCCATGTGTGAATACACCAACATCCCCCCCAGCTACTATTCTGACTCCTGCCTCTAATGCAAGTTTGAAAGATCGTTTCTTATTGACTATTCTTTCTGGATCAGGGTCTACTCCTTTATTCCATCCTCTATACTGCATAATAGCATCGCCTGCAGCCAGTGTGGGACAAAGAGCTACCCCTTCCTGAGCCATCAGTTCAAAAACTTCCTGCGTCCCAGCGTCGCCATGTTCTATCGTTTGCACGCCCGCTAATGTCGCTCTACGCATGCCTTCTGCTGTAGCAGCATGTGCCACAACGGGTCGACCACTACTCGAAGCGACTGCTACAACTCTTTTCAATTCATCTACGGTAAATGTAGGCATAGCTTGACCAAATGGCCCCCAACGATAATCTGCATATACCTTTACAACATCTGCTCCCCCACCTATTTGTCTTCTTACTTCCTTGATGAGGCCATCCACTCCATCCGCCTCAATAGCACCAAGAGGTACCTGTACATGTTCTGCAAACCCCTTTGGTCCATAACTCCCAGTAACCACTATTGCAGGACCAGCCACCAACAACCTAGGTCCGGGGATCACTCCTTTTTCGACAGCTTGTTTAAGACCAATATCAGCATAGCCTGCTCCTTCACTACCTAAATCTCTGAGGGTTGTAAAACCAGCCATCAAATTGGCTTTCAAATGATTGGCCGCTCTAACAGAACGTTCAGCTATAGATTCTTTAAGCACTTGATCAGTCCAGGAGGTTTCGTCATAAGGATGCAATAAGATGTGAGAATGTCCTTCAATCATTCCTGGCATGAGGGTCATGCCATTTAATTCCTTTATAGCACCTGTGAAGTTCTTTTTCAGTTCAGAAGTGGGGCCTACTTTAACAATTTTTTCTCCTTCAACTATGGCAGACCAAGATTCATACATTTCTATACCATCAAAAATACGATCGGGTAAGAGAAGTATTTGTTGACTAAAACCAAAATGAGGCAGATAAAGAGAAAATAAAAGGGCAAAAATGATACGATTCATAAGGTGAAGATTAAGAAATAACATTTAATGCAATGAAATAGGAGTAGACTCATCACCTCACGCCGTGAGGTGATGAGTCTACTCCTATTTCATAAGACTTATTATTATTCAATATACTTCCAATTTTTTATTATCGTTAACACTTTAGCACTTAATCCCATACCTTACCATTTGGTGATCTAAGTTCGAAGTGCGAAATTTATCGGAATTGAAAACGATTAATATGAAAAATCTCAAAAACTACTTCTTAACCATTCTTTGCCTTTTTTCCCTTCAAACCGCTTTTTCAGTAGATTATTACTGGGTAGGTGGAAGCGGAAACTGGTCCAATATCAGCAACTGGGCAACCACTTCAGGTGGGAATATTACGCATAGTGTAGTTCCTTCTGCCGATGACAATGTCATTTTTGACGCCAATTCTTTTACCGGTCCCAATCAAACGGTAACCATCAACATTGATAATATCTTTTGTAGAAACATGGATTGGTCCGCTGTGACCAACAATCCAACTTTTATTGGTACGAGGCAGCAAATTATCAACGTATTTGGTTCTTTGACTTTTTCACCCAATATGACATTAAACTTTGATGGAGAATTTCAATTTCGTACAGATCTAGCAGATGCTACTGTGACAACAGCCAATCAACCCATGGGGTGGGCTACTATTTTTGATGGCAATGGTACCTGGCAATTTAAT
>JBCBCD010000530.1:0-5356 GCA_038530915.1 Bacteroidota bacterium | reverse complement strand
CTCTGGGAGGTCTTTTTTTCATCTTAGCATCTGTTGTTGTTTTATACGCTTGCCGCAATGCTCAAACGAATGATGACCAACAGTCATTATCAGCATCAGTCATTGCTTCTGAAGACACTACTGAATTGGTAGCCATGGACACTATTTGGCCCGGAGAAGAAGATACCCTTATTTCCATCATTGGAGTAGGAGATATGATGCTCGGAACCAACTATCCCTCTGCATCTTATTTACCACCCAATGGAGGTACAGGCATGCTGGCTGATTTGGAAGAAGTATTAATTGATGCAGATATTACTTTTGGCAATTTAGAAGGTGTTATCCTTGATAAAGGCGGCACACCTAAGAGATGTGGTAACCCCAATGCTTGTTATGTTTTTCGTTCTCCTACTTCTTATGGTCAACACTTTAAAAAAGCTGGTTTCGATTTACTAAGTATTGCAAATAACCATTCGGGTGATTTTGGACCAGAGGGAAGAAGAATAACTAAGAAAGTATTGGACGAGCTGGAGATTGCTTATGCAGGACTGGCAGGGACTGATGAAATGGCCATCATTGAACGTGCCGGATTGAAAATTGGGTTTTGTGCTTTCGCCCCAAACAGGGGGACTTGTGACATCAGGAATATTACCAGGGCTAAAGAAATTGTGACTCAACTAGAAAAGCAAACGGACATGGTTATTGTCTCCTTTCATGGGGGAGCAGAAGGTGCCAGTCACCAAAATGTACCTCGCCGTACAGAGACTTATTATGGGGAAAATAGAGGAAATGTGCATGCTTTTGCTCATGGAGTGATTGATGCGGGTGCAGATATCGTATTTGGACATGGCCCACATGTGACCAGAGCAGCAGAGGTTTATAAAGATAGATTTATTATTTATAGTCTAGGAAACTTTTGCACTTATGGTCGTTTCAACCTAAGAGGGGCAGCGGGAATAGCTCCATTGATTAAACTGAATGTAACCAAAACAGGTGAATTTGTGGATGGAAAAGTCATTCCTATTTACCAGCAAAAAACACACGGCCCAAAGATAGATCCACAAAATAGAGCCATAACTAAATTAAAAGAGTTGACTGCTCAGGATTTTCCAAAAACCAGTTTAAAGATAGATGCGGATGGAAGTTTATCCGTTCAATAGAATCTGTGATTTGAGATCAGAAAAGCTCAGCTTTTCTGATCTCAAATCACAAAACCCTTATTACATCATGAAAGCCTAAGATATGAATTGTCCAAATTGCCAAGCTCCGATTCATGCTGAAGATAAATTTTGTTCCAATTGTGGTCAAAAATGTAATTTGGGAAAGCCTACGATTTTAGATTTGTTTAAGGATTTGTTCGATGCTCTTTTTAACATTGATAATAAACTCTTTAGGACTCTGAAGAAGATCATTCTGCCAGGGCAGCTCACTATAGATTATTTCAAAGGCATTAGAGGTAGATATTTGACTCCTGTACGCTTTTTCCTTCCAGTTGCCATCATCTTTTTTGCAGTTTTCAATTATTCTGTTAGTGATGAGATTGATGATATAGTTAATAGTCTAGATACTCAGGATACCGGTTACAGAGACTTGTATTATGAACGATTTGATACTACTGTCCAATCCATTGAAAGGCGTTTCCCGGAAGATAGGAAGGTCGACAATACTCTGGATATGCTTCAAAAACAGATGGATCTACGGCCTGCTAGCAATACTAGTTTTGGAGGCATCAAGTTTTTAAAACTCGGTGGTTTTACCACCTATAATATCAGTATAGCCCGAAGAGATTTACTGACCATGGATATCGATGAATTAATGGAAGAGTATGATCAAGGGAATTTCTTCAGTAACTACCTGCTCAAGCAGAATATACGGCTGAATAAAGATCCTGAATCTTTTGCTCGTTATTTATTAGGACTAATGATCTGGACAGTCATCACTACTATTCTTTTTATTTCAGTCTTTATGAAACTGATATACATTCGAAGGAAAAGATTTTTGGTTGAGCATGCTGTCTTTTCTCTTCATACGCAGTCTTTTGTTTTTCTGGTGCTCATTTTGGTTATGCTTTTGAATAGGTGGACAGATTGGGAATTCAATTTTTTAGCACTAGGAATTTTCGTTTATGTATACATGGCCATGTTCAGGTATTACGGTCAAGGCTGGTTTAAAACCTTGATCAAGTTTTTTTTCCTCATATTTAGTTACTTTATTTTATTCTTTTTTGCATTTATGTTTACTATTCTTATAGGAGTAATTTTATTTTAAATTAAACCCAGTTGAGATATGAGGCTGTCTCAAAAGCCCTTCGTGCTTTTTCGTCAGCAAATAATAGGTTGTTTGAGCGTTTCAAAACCAGGTATGAATTATGAGACACCCTCATATCCCAACTGACACTGACTTTACATTATGCCTTACGATAAATACGAAACAGTTATTGGTTTAGAAGTACACGTACAATTGTCGACCAACAGCAAAGCTTTTTGCAATGACAATACAACATTTGGAGCGGATGCTAATACACAAGTAAGTCCCATCTCTTTAGCTCATCCGGGCACACTGCCTGTCGTCAATGCCAATCAGATTGAATATGCTACAAGATTGGGTTTGGCTTTAGGATCAAGCATTAATCAAAACTCTGCTTTTGATCGCAAAAACTACTTCTATGCGGATCTTCCAAAAGGCTATCAAATCACACAGGATCGATCTCCTATTTGTATTGGAGGAGAAATGGAGGTGATAGTGGATGGAAAGCTAAAAACAATAAGGATCCACCACATTCATATGGAAGAAGATGCAGGTAAATCCATACATGATACTGGTGATGCCTACTCCAATATCGATTTGAACAGAGCAGGAGTACCTCTATTAGAAATAGTTACTGAACCAGACATGCGTTCTGCTGAGGAAGTGGATGTGTTTATGACTAATATGCGTCAATTGGTACGTTACATAGGTGTTTCTGATGGAAATATGGAGCAAGGTTCCATGCGTTGTGATTGTAATGTATCAGTGCGATTAAAAGGAGCTACAGAATATGGTACGCGTTGTGAGATCAAGAATGTCAATTCTATGCGTTATGCCAAAAGAGCAATTGCTTATGAAGTAAAACGTCAAATCGATTTAATTGAAGCCGGAGGGAAGATAGAACAGCAAACCCTCAATTTCGATCCTGCTTCAGGAGTGACCAGCCCAATTAGAGATAAGGAAGACGCACATGATTATCGCTATTTTCCCGAACCGGATATGCCACCTATCATCCTTTCAGACGAATATGTTGAGAGGGTCAAAAAATCGATTCCTACTTTGCCTAAGGTATTGAAACAACAATTCATGGGAGAATTAGGCTTATCTGATTATGATGCTTCACTTTTGACGGAAGAAAAACAGGTTGCTGATTATTTTCTTGCATTAGCTGAGCAAACAGATGACCCAAAAGGCTTGGCCAATCTATTGATCAATAAAGTTATTCCCCATTGTAAGGCCGAACAAATCGATCTGGAAGACTATCCACTTCAAGCGACTACCATACTAGATTTTCTTAAACTAATTAAAACAGGTAAGGTCAGTAATGCAATGGCTTACCAAAAGTTATTACCAGCTTTATTAGATCAAACTGATAGCCAACCAGTGGAGTTAGCCCAAAAAATGAATCTCATCCAGTCTAGCGATACCGACTTTTTAACATCCCTAATTGATGAAGTACTTGCGGCTCAGGCAGAAAAAGTGCAGATTTATAAGAAGGGCAAAAAAGGTTTGCTGGGGTTTTTCATGAAAGAAGTAATGAAAAGATCAAAAGGCAAAGCAGATCCTAAGCTGGCTAATAAAATGCTGCGGGAAAAATTGGAGGAGTAATTTAGTTGGATGAATGAACTTCAAAGGTATTGTGTAGAGAATAGCATATAGAAACCCTCTATACGCTATAAAGAAGGTAAACATTGAATGAAAACTTTCCTCAATTACTTAACATTGCTTCAATAACTACAAAAAACATTGAAAAGATATTACACCATAGGGGAGGTAGCAGAAATGCTGGACGTATCAACTTCGCTCATTCGATTTTGGGAGAGTGAATTTGATCATTTAAAACCCTACAAAAACAGTAAGGGCGACCGCCGATTCACTCCACAGAACATCGATCAACTCAAAGAAATCTATCACCTGGTCAGAGAAAGAGGTTTTACCATTAATGGGGCGAAAAAAGAAATTAGCAGTAGCAACAAGCGTGCAAAAGAAAAGGCCGTGTGGATGAAACGACTGAAGGCAATTCGTACTTTTTTGGTGGAATTGAGGGAAGAAGTAGGCAGTGAAGAAGAGGCTAAAAAGGAATAATTGTGAGTCTAATTATATACAAAATGAAGGTTACAATCTCACTCACAATAATTTTAGTTTGCTGTATGAATCTTGCAGCACAACAAGATAAGCTGGGCAATAATGTTCAATTCTACTTTGATCATTTGCCTGATACCTGCTTTTACTTATGTGATTGGAGGGATAATAATGTTTATAGTAAAGAGAAAATTGTTGATATCAGGAATGGGTTTATTGCCTTTAAAACTGGGAAAGACTTTCCAGATGCCTTTCAGATAGCATTATTCAAAGGAAATAACAAGGATGTAATTGTGGTTTCAAATAGAGAATGCGAAGCATTTGCATGTTTTACCCCAACTTCATTTTTTTATATCTATGAAAATAATAATTGGATTGAGGCGAGCAAGATTATTTTGCCTCGCATATCAACTAATTTGTTCTATGATGATTCTTCAAATTCAGACTTATTGGATAAGTATGGCTATTTCCGCTATGATTTTATTCTTCCTCAATTTGGTACAACCATAAAGATTGAATTGGACATTTGCGATTATTTGCAAGTCGATTACCCTGAAGTTACTGATCAACAATACGATCGATTGATAGATGAAAAAAAGTCTGTGAATTTGGTTTGGGATAGGCACTCTAATAAATTTGAAATTAAAAACAACACACCAACAAAGAAATAGCAAACGTAAGCGCCACAGCTCCTAGCGAACTTAAATATTTACACTTGTTATTATCTATTGCTCGAATGTTGATTTCTAAGAAGGCCTAATCTTTCTGAGCACCTCAGGTACCAATTTTATGAATGGCTTTTCAAGAAAATAAGGTAAATATGAGTTATCCCGAATTTTCCAGAAAATATCGGAGCGTGCTTAAATTATTAACTAGCTGGTAATCAATATTTAGTAATTGGCATTATTTGTTTTGCCGTTAAAAAAATGGGCTTGAGGGATAGCCTAAAGAGCATTTAGCGAGCGACAAAGGAGCGGCTCTAAATGCGAGCGAAAAGCAAAGTCCATTTTTAGACAAAACAAATACAGCCTTGACTTTTTTGGCTTCG
>JBCBCD010000529.1:882-5376 GCA_038530915.1 Bacteroidota bacterium | reverse complement strand
TGTAATGAAAGGCAATGGTGAACGCGAATTGAATACGTGCTAATATTTCTACGTCCATTGTTTATAGTAATTGGTCAATTGCAACTTTTGCGTGATATGGTGATGCGCGATCACACATCACCTATCACCACATCATTTATGAGCACGGACGAACTTTCTAAATCGCTCAGGCGATCTCCCTTCATATTTTTTAAAAAATCTACAGAAATATGAGTTGTCCTCAAACCCTAGTTCATGTCCGATTTCTGCTACTGTTAGGTTTTCGTGTAAGAGCATTCTTTTGGCTTCCAGCATAATTCTGCCTCTAATCAATTCACCTGCGGCCTTGTCAGTTATTTTATTACAAACTGCATTTAGGTAATTGGGCGTCAATAAAAGGAGCTCAGCATATTCTTTTACTTTGTGTTTTTCCTTGTAGTGCTGATTGATCAATTGCTCAAAGTTTTTGACAATTAGACTTGCATTTTGATCAACCTTATTTCTATTAATAAAATCTACATCGTATACTCTCTTTGCTTCAATTAAGACAATATTCAGATAAGATCTCAATACCTTCATATAATCATCATGCTTGGCGTCATATTCATGTAGCATGCAATCAAAGAGGGATTTGATACGATTGACTTCTTCTTTTGGTAAGACAACATAAGGTTGTTTGCTACTGGCATTGAAAAAAGGAAAATCCAAGAGCATATGATTGTGATATCTCATTCCAAAAAAAGAGGAAGTAAAAAAGATAAGATATCCCTTAAGACCTCTATCTTCTCTCCAGGCATGAATTTGTCCTGGGTACATTAAGAAAATTTGCCCCTTCTTGATATCATATTCCTGAAAGTCAATTAACTGGCTACCTTCTCCTTCAGTGGCAAAAAGTACCATGTAATAATTGTGCCTATGAGGCTGGGTGAAAGTAGAAGTTGATTCTATGAATTCTTCGTAACGCACCATATCAAACTGGTTGGTATACTCATCCAGATGATTGCACCTCAATTGTTCAATGTTGTAAGTTTTGGTTTTCATACTTAGAACAGATTTCATTTCAAAAATAAAGTGAATGAGTACCATAGGGGTAGCTTTAATTAGCCCTGTTATGGTACAAATCAAATAAAATGATGCTTATTACAAAACAACCCTTCAAAAGGCGGTAATAAGCTTACGGCAAGAAAACGTACTTATTAAGGTGATTTGACAAGACTACTGTCTTGACTTTATGGCTTCTACGATCATTTCTCCAACTTTATTCAAGTGACCCTTTCCTTTGAAAAATTTTCGCATAAAGACAAGGCCAACAAAAAATAGCACAAATGATATTGGAAAAAATGATAGCATCAATAAACTAATAAATTTCCAACCAATCAAGTCTAAGAGCAGAAATAATACAATCCAAACGGGAGAAAATGCTGCTATTTGCATTAAAAGCTTTTGAAAACGCTTAAAGAGTTGATTTTTTATTTCCCATTGGCCATATAATCGCAACAATTGATGAGTGCTATAAAACTCAGCGCCTGTAGATTCTAATAGGTGTAGTTCATCAGTTGCACCTTGCTCGAAATGTCTGAGCAATTCATCTATATCACGTATGGCCATATGACTAACTTAGGTCAAATTAATTCAATTTTATTTCTTCCCAAAACTACTAGTTTTTCTTTTTCCATTTGTTTTAATAAGCGTGAAATTGCTTCTCTCGACGCATTTAGATCATAAGCAATTTCTTGATGAGTAGTATTAATTACTCTTGAATCAATAGCTTTAGATTTTGCTTCTAAATAATCCAACAAACGTTCATCCATCTTTTTAAAGGCAATGCTGTCAATCGTTTTTACTAATTCAAGCATTCGATTGTCATATGAACGCATGATGAAGTTTTTCCAACTTTGATACTGTGACATCCATTCGTCCATATAGCGAATAGGAATACCTATAATGGTAGTATCTTCTTCAGCTACTGTTCTAATTTCACTCCTTTTATTCATCATACAGCAGGTGAAAGACATAGAACAGGTATCACCCGCTAAGAGGTAGTATAGAAAAAGCTCCTTCCCATCTTCATCTTCTCTACTGACTTTTATAGCTCCTTCAATGACCAGAGGAACCATTTTGATATAGCTGCCAATATCTTGAATTTGTTCGCCTGCTTTAAAAAATAGCATCTTTCCCACTCGAGCAATATCTTGTTGCAATTTGAGTTCGGCAATATTGGGATAATTCTTTCTTATTAGTCTTAGTATTTCTTGTTCTTGGTTTGTTACACTTGGATAGGCCATATATTGCTCGGTTATTTTTTTAAAACAGAAGGATCATATTTATAATTGATATTAATCCAGATGGATCTAGACAATCTAAAGATGTACACAAAGAAAATGGCTAATATCACAATCAAAGCAGCAAAAGATTGATTGATGCTCAAGTCTAGCACCCAATGAAGAATCATTACAAAACCTAGACTGAAAAATCCGGTGAATATATAAGAAATGAACATTGCCCCATAGTAATAACCGGGTTCTGGTTCGAAATCAAGCCCACAAACAGGACATTTTTTAGGCATGTCAAAAGGCTTTTTAAAACTAAAAGTAGGTGTATGGAAAAGATCACCCTCATGACATCTTGGGCATTTTAAGTTGAAAATGCTGTACAGCTTTGATGATTTACGAAAAAGTCCCATGTAGCTATTTTTATTTGTTTATATACATTATTCTAGTCATCCTCTTATCACTACTTCAATTTAGTGGCAATTAAGCGTATTACTGAGGCCTCACCTTGGTGAAACGGTCCTTCGCTCAATCTATAAACTAAAGTTGACAGTTGTTCAATCCTGAATGATTCTTTAAATTTTTCCATTAAAAAAGCTTCATCAAAAAGCATTTCTATGTTCTTGGGACCTCCGGAATTAAATTTAAGTTGATCTGTGGAAAAAGCTTCAAATATTATTTTTCCATTCTTCTTTAAAGTCTTAATTGATCCTTCAAACAAAGGCTTTCGAACTTCTACCGGAACATGAGTATAAAATAAGCCTACCAAATCATATTTTTCTTCCACCCACTTATAATCTTTGATATCGCCTATTTCAAAATTGATGCTCACTTCCATTTCCTTAGCAAGTGTTAATGCCTTTTCTTTTGCTTCTACACTGTAATCAAAAGCATCAACTTGCCAGCCTTTACTTGCTGCATATACAGAGTTGCGACCTTCTCCATCAGCTGGGAATAAGACCGATCCAACTTCTAAATTCAGTAAAATGGACTGTAAGAAGTCATTAGGTGATTTGCCGTAGGCATATTCTGGTTTACTGTAGCGTTCGTTCCAAAAGTTTTTCATGAAAAGGCAAAATATAAAGGTAATACATTCAAATATATGTTGGTTTTTTCATATTAAATGGCTAAAAAAAAGCGCCTGAGCGCTTAAGTGTAAATATTTACATATTACATTGACAGTTTTCAAGGCATTCAATGATCAAAGAAACATCTCTTTCTTTGAGAGAATACATCATACTTCTTCCATCACGTTTTACGCTTAAAATACCTTTTAAGCGCATATTTTGTAAATGGTGAGAAGTTAGAGATTGCTCACTACCTAACATTTCGCAGATCGAAGAAACCGATAATTTGGGATGTTGTTCCAATAAGTGAATAATACCCAATCTCATCGGGTGCGCTACTGTCTTCAAAATGAAGGCAATACGCTCGAGCTTTTCAGCTTCTTTTTCGTTCAGTATTCCATTGTTCGTGCTCATAATTACAAAAATATAAAGATAAGATTACAATACAAAAGTTAATATAGTACGAACCATCTATAAAAACAAGGAATATACGAAATGCAATTCGTGCTCTTCCTGTGAATTAATGGTAAATACGATTAATACCAGCAACAAGAAAACACCTCGTCATTCATATTAGTTGAAGTGAAAGATGAAATCGATGTATGATTTTATGAAAGTGAATGGGAAAGTGTCGCAGTGGCTACTCTTTGGGTTCAATGAGCTGAGGGAAAAGAATCCCCTCAGCTAAATTGCTTGTAACAGTCAGTTAGAAACCTTACAAGATTAGTGTTAATTAATTGGGTGTTAGATCAGTTAAATCTACATCAAGATATTTTACACTACAATGATAAATTAAATTTACAGGGATTTATTTTAAAATATAGCTAAGCGACTTTTTTATCGAGCAAAACAATTTTTTTTAATTGAAATCGCTGATTATTATCGTTTTACCATGCCTTTTTGGAAGAACCGGTTCATAAATAATCAGTAAATTGAGGTATAATTAACTTTGAATAATTTTTCATAGGGGATGGATAAAAGTATTGCTATACCTAATCAGTCTGTATTTTCTACTCAATTGCAATGGCGGATAATCGTTCCGCATATCGTTTTCTGGTTGGTAAGTACTTTTTTGATTTATCAGTCTACTCTGGTCGATGGTAAGATAGAGCACTTTTGGACTTATATGGGATGGCTGCTACCTATTGATCTAGCTACTGTATATTTTACCGCTTACT
>JBCBCD010000529.1:0-872 GCA_038530915.1 Bacteroidota bacterium | reverse complement strand
CAATATTCTTATGTCTTTTTATTTTCAGGAGTAAGAGTCTATCAAACCTGGAGAGAGGACGAGAATAAAAGAATTGAGTTGGAAAAGCAAAGTTTAAATAGTGAATTAGAGTTGTTGAGATCTCAGGTTAATCCTCATTTTTTGTTCAATACTCTGAATAATATTGATTCATTGGTATACATTGATCAGGATAAAGCTTCAGATGCCATATCAAAATTATCAGGCATTATGAGATACATGTTGTACGAATCAAATACAGAAAAAGTACCTTTAACTCGTGAGATTGAATACCTTAGCAGTATGATCGATTTGTTACAATTGCGTTTAAAATCTCCTGATTTTATTAGGTTTGATATAAAAGGCAACCCTAAAGGGAAAATGATACCTCCCATGTTATTTATTCCTTTTGTGGAGAACGCCTACAAACATGGAAAAAAGACAGGACCCTCACCTGGCATAGATATGGAGTTGATCATCAGTGAAGAAAACATTGAGTTCAAATCCAAAAATTACTACGATGAAAACCGTGAACTTAACAAGGATAGCGTAGGAGGTATAGGGCTAAATAATGTAAAAAGACGCCTTGATTTGCTGTTTGAAAAAGAACATCAATTTGAGATTAATAAAGATCACGGTGAATTTAATGTGTACCTGAGATTTCCTTCAAAATAATATTCTACAAAAGTTAAAAAGTGAATTTAATTTTATGGTCCTTTGAGATCGTAATTAAATTCCGTTATTTTGTCGGCGCACTTCAATTACTACTATATATGACCAACTTGCATGTATTGAACGGAGACTCAACTTTGGATGCTTTCAAGAAAGCAAATATCAAAGGTGATTGTATGCTTTGGAGAGACCTCTCTCCAAAG
>JBCBCD010000528.1:0-5388 GCA_038530915.1 Bacteroidota bacterium | reverse complement strand
AGCTGCTGTGATGATTTCTCCATCTTCTGAAATCAACTCTAGCGGGAAAACAAAATTAAGTAGAGGACTCAATATCGATCTCCAAAAAGTAATTATATTTACTTTGTTTGACATATTTATTGTGGAAGATTTGTGGTAAGCTAATGAATATAAAACATATATACATACTATTTATCTCTTTATTGATTTTAAGTATTGCCGGCTCCCAGTTAGTTATTCATAGAATTTTGGTACAACAGGAAGCAGACAGTATTGTAATCAATTTATCAGGGAGGCAACGTATGTTGAGTCAACTAATTTCCAAACATGCTCTACAAGTAGTCCAAACTACTGAAAAGAGTAAAAAAGAGTACCATCAATTTGCACTTAGAGATGCCATAGAGGAGTTTGAAAACAAGTTCTTAGTTTTGCAATTTGGAAATCAAGACTTAGGAATACCTCCTACCAAAGATCAAACCACTCTCGCCTTATACGATCAACTGAAACCTCATTATCAATCTTTTGTCCATCAAGCTAAAAACCTTAGTAATCCCGGTGAAAACCTAAAAGAAAGCCAGCAACTTGAAATAGTGCTTAGAGAGTCACCCTTAGTATTGCAAACACTGGATCGAATTGTAAATGAATACGAAAAAAATGCCAAAAATAAAGTAAGTAAATTAAGAAGAACCGAATATATACTCGCAGTCGTTACTATCTTCATCGTCATCATTGAAGTATTCTTTCTTATCAGCCCTAATTTTAAAAGGCTCAATAAGCAAAATGTAGAACTTCAGTCTAATCAACAACAACTCCTCAAGCAGCAAGAGCAATTAATCACTCAATCAGAACAAATCAAAACCACCAATAAAGAACTCAAAGAATCAAAACAGAGAGCAGAGGATGCTTCCATAGCTAAGTCGAGGTTTTTATCCAATATGAGCCATGAGATAAGAACACCAATGAATGCAATTATTGGAATTACTAATATATTGAGAGAAGAAGATCCCCGTCCGGATCAAGTGGAATATTTAAATGATCTAGAGTTCTCTGCCGATAACTTATTGATTATCATCAATGATATACTAGATTTTAGCAAGATCGAAGCTGGCAAGTTGGTCATTGAGAATATAGACTTTGATGTAAGAAAAATCATCAACAGTGTATTTAATGCATTGAAGCCTCGTGCTATTGAAAAACAACTTACCTATAAATATAATATAGACAATAATTTACCCACTTTCCTGAAGGGCGATCCCACACGTCTGAGTCAAATTCTGAATAATTTATTATCCAATGCAATCAAGTTTACTTCAAAGGGGTATGTACAACTGAATGTATTCCAAATTTATCAAACCCCTAAAGATGTTACCATCTTATTTGAAGTGATTGATACCGGAGTAGGAATACCAGAACAAAAGCAAGACAAAATCTTCGATAGTTTTTCACAAGTCGATACTAAAACTACTCGACTATTTGGGGGCACCGGTCTTGGATTAACCATCACCAAGCAATTGCTGGAGATGCAAGGAAGTTCCATCAAATTGAGAAGTAAAGATCAGGTAGGCTCCACTTTCTTTTTTGAGATTACTTACAAAATTGGTCAAAAACCACAAATTGATGGCCGTAAGAAAAGCAACCTCAAAAACCTGGAGTCCTTCAAAAAAGGCAGCAAAATTTTAATTGCAGAAGATAACCTACTCAACATCAAACTAATTGAACACCTCTTCAACAAATGGGATATTGAATTTGAAATTGCAAACAATGGTAAAGAAGCAATAGAAAAAATCAATGAAGCCCCTTATGATGTAGTCATAATGGACCTCAATATGCCTGTTATGGATGGTTATGAAGCAACTCGAGCCATACGAAAAATGGAAATTGACGGAGAAAAAACGATTCCAATATTAGCTTCTTCCGCCTCAGCCTATCATGAATATAAAAAGAAGGCAATCGATTCCGGTGCTAATGAATTTTTAACCAAACCATTTAAACCTATCGAACTTCATAAAATTTTAAAGAAATATTTATAAGTTTGAGTATACCTCTGTCCAAAACCCTTCCCTCCAATTTTATTATCTGAGAAATTGAAGTAAGATGCAATTTAGATTTGTATTTATAATCCTTTTGTTGTGTTCCTTTCAAGCGATAAATGCCAAAACAAACAAATATCGCTTGGTCATTAATGACAATCCTGCTTATAATATGACCATAGCATGGAACCAAAAATCAGGTAATAATAGCGTAGTCTATTATGATACCATCGATCATGGTAAAGATTTTGAGGCCTATGCCTTTTTACAAGAGGTGGATAAAAAAGTATGGTACAAAGAAATGAACAATCACTTTGTCAATCTCAAAAACCTCAAGGCCAGTACTACATATTACTTTGTCATTAATGATAGCGATGGACCCAGTAAAAGATTTTGGTTCAAGACTTTATCAGATGATAACAACACGCCCATTTCGATGATTGCCGGAGGTGACTCCAGGAGGTATGGAAGAGAGACCGGACCACATGAACCCAGAATTCAATCCAATAAAGTAGTTGCAAGAATACGTCCCGATTTTGTTGCTTTTGGAGGAGATTATACCGACAAAGATACCCCTGCACAATGGGCCAACTGGTTGAATGATTGGCAATATACCATAGGTAAAGACGGGAGGATGACTCCTATTTTACCTACCAGAGGAAACCATGAACGCAGCAATCTAGTAATGGTTAATCTTTTTGATGTTGCCAGTCCGGAAGTTTACTATTCGATAAATATCGGTGGCGACCTCATTAGAATGTATACTTTAAATGTGATGACTTCAATCGCCGGAGATCAAACCAATTGGTTGAAAAAGGATTTGGAGAAAAATAGAGCCAGCACCATCTGGAAGCTGGTGCAATATCATTATTCCATAGCACCTCATCACTCCAGAAAAACATTCAAACAAGCCCTATACAGATATTGGGCTCCCCTATTTCATGATTATGGTGTACAAATGGTTATTGAGTGTGATTCTCATGTAGCTAAAAATACCTGGCCTGTAAAGCCAGCCAAAGGTTTAAAATCTCAAAATGGATTCGTAAGAGATGATATAAGCGGTACCATATACACTGGAGAGGGGTCATGGGGGTTGACAAGAAATGCAGATGTCAAATACAAATGGACCAGAGAAACCGCTAGCTTTACTCAAGTAAAGTGGATAAAAGTTTTCAAAGATTCTATTCAGGTTTACACCATATTATCAGCAAAAAGTTTTTTAGGTCCAAGCGTACTGGATCAAGATAGATTTACATTGCCTAAAAATATGAAAGTATGGAAAACAGAAAACGGAAATCACTTCACTATAACGAGAAAAAATCCATACTATGAAGAGGAAAATAAAAAAGAGTCTCAATTCAAATTAATCAAAAATGTCCTCCTGAATGAAGACGCCAGTCAATTGTTAATCAACTATTCTGATGAGTTGAATTTGAGTTATACCATCTACAATATCAAAGGAAAAGCTCTAAAAAGTGGACAAGTAAAATCAACTATAGAAATAAAAAATTTAAAGACAGGGCACTATTACCTTCAAATATGGGACAAATCGCAGGCCGTTTCCGAGACAAAAGTGTTCATTAAGCCTTAAAACACGTTCGTTTAGTAATGCAAAGACATATTATTATTTATTGTATGAGCATTTTCCCAAATTTGTACCAGAGCATTGAGCTGAATGACCCATACCCTATTTACATTTACAATACCAGAATCAAAATTGGTTTTTGAATTGTAATCTCATTAAAATAAGTTCTTTTAAGGACAGTTGAAACAACTGTCCTTAATTTTTTTGGTTCCTATCTTTAGAACTCACTAAACACTAACCTAACTTTAGCTCAAATGAGAATTTTATTCTTTTCAGTAATCTCCTTAATTTTATTTGTTAGCTGTTCTTCACAAAAAAAACCAAAGTATACTATCGACAACAACTTAGTAAGTGAAGTCGTAGAAATACCTAGTCTCAATATGAATTTTCAACCCCCTCTGGGATGGAAAGAATTACCTATACCTAATGCAGATCAATACAATCAAGCATTATCAGCGGTTACTCCTTATCCCATCAGTGTGAGAAAGTTGTTTATGAATCAAGAGAATCAAAACTTAGTGTTGATTTCTGATATTAGCCGTCTTAAAAAAGAGCTGCACGACCAAATGCTAGAAGAATACAATAGTATGTTGAATATTGGTAATCAATGGAACACAATCGAAAAAGATTTTTTCGAACAGAATGACTTAATTGTAGATGAATTTATTTTACAATCTAACCTATTGGTGTCTTATAAGGTACTTTACCCTTATGATGGCGACCCAAAGTTCCAACTTGATTTTTTCCTACAAAAGGGGAGTTATGATGAAAATCTAAAAAAGACCATTGAAGCGTCTATTGCAAGCATTCAACGGTAAGCTTACAAGACGATACTATAGGTATGTTTATTAGAATGGATTGGATAATTTCCCCTCTCTAACTTAACTTTAATCTTTTTGTTCGTTCCTTCTATGGGTAAGTTACAAGTTAACTGTTCATTAATCTGAAATGTAGGTTTAATGAATGGACGGGTCATTTTTGAACACAAACTGTATTTGAAAAAATGGAGCTCCGTTTGTCGCTTATTGATTATAACATAGCCCAATGCTTTATTGCATTGTCTCAGTGCATTGCTAAATCTCTTAGGATCATAGGCAGTAACAATCCTGCAGATTCCACTTCCTCTGCATTTTTTCTTGGGTTCCCCAAAGGCAACTTCTACTCTAATGAGTTTCTTTCTTTCTACCTCTCTTCCCTGAGTGTCTACATAGTTTAGGTTTGGCATGTCCATAAAGCGTTCTTTTTTTTAGTTTAAAGTCTTATGAAATTGTTTAAAGGGAGTGTTAATCAATTGATCATATTAAAAAAAATCGCAATACAAATATATTCAAAAAACATATACATTACAAAATTATCATATATAAAAAAATAATAATTTATTGTAACTGAGATATTCTTCGCAGCATGCTGCTAAAGAATAAATCAAATACACGAAATAATGATAAAGGGATATTTCGTGTGTTCAATTGTAATGTAATGACTGTAAGTAGTAAATGAAAATAAAGGGCAGAATAGCACTTTAAGGGAAAAGCACCATTGTTTTTTTCTGTTTTGTTAAGCAGGAAAGAATTTACATTAGCTGTAAATGTATACATTGTTCTTGGGATAATTGTAAAATCGGTTCACAACTATCTACGCAATGTACAATGCGAAGTTACATAAATTATTTTAAACTATTACTTAATCTAATATCAAATCCCATAAAACTTCGTAAGGAATGATTTCTACACTAGCAGCATGATGGACCAAGTCATGTTCGACTTCACGCAACTCCTGCAAAAGTTTATCGGTCTT
>JBCBCD010000527.1:0-5389 GCA_038530915.1 Bacteroidota bacterium | reverse complement strand
TTCTTCGTACTTATTTTGATCAAGCTCCGGATGGCACAACTGCAATAAATACCCAACGGTTTGAGGATAAATATGAGCTGCTCTCAAAACAACTTAAAGAGCTATCCATAAGTGACGTCAATGCCAAAGAGATACTTAAAGAGTTAATACGTACAAAGTCTGTATTAGCTGCATTAGTGGGCCTGCGTTTTGAAGACTCTATCTGGGAACAATTAGATGCAAAAGGGAAGTACCAAAATACGATTATTGCCATCATTAACTTGTTTTTAGGTGAATCCCTCATCCAACCTATCGTCATTCAATTAGAAGATGGTCATTGGATAGATGAAAGTTCTGAGGAGTTATTGTCTGACTTGATTAAACAAATTCATAAGTATCCTATATTCCTACTGATAACTTCGAGGTATCATGATGATGGAACCAAACCTATATTGATTGAACAGGAGTTGCTGGCTACTTATCAAATTCCATTCCTGGAGATCAACCTATCTTATTTGTCTAGTAAAGCAGTAAGAAAATATGCAGTTGCTTTTCTAAGAGGTAAGTTACATCCTGATTTTTATGGTTTACTCTTGCGATCTACTAATAGTAATCCATTCTATCTTCAGCAAGTGTTGGAATATTTTCAGGAGAGTGATTTACTGACTCAAGAAGATGGGATTTGGAACATCAAAGACCATAATATTCAACTATCAAGTTCTATTAATGCTATTCTGACTGCCAGAATTGACAGACTTTCTACTTTGGTAAAAGAGACCGTTAAAGCTGCTGCTGTAATAGGTAGAGAGTTTGAAGTGCCTATTCTGGCGGAAGTAATGAAGCGACATGAAAACTTTAGCGGAAATGGAGAGGCTGAAGGCAGTGTATTAAAAGAACAAATTGTCATAGCTGAGCAGGGCCAAATATGGCAGGCGATGAATGAGTTGAGCTATATCTTCAAACACTCCTTGTTGAGGGAAGCTGCGTATAGCATGCAATTAAAAGTACGCTTGCAGCAATTGCACCAACTCATAGCAGAAGCAATAGAAAGAATTTATCATAATAATCTTGAAGAAAGATTTGTAGACTTGGCTTTTCATTATGAGCAAGCTGGTGTTTTTGATAAGACTTGTGAATACCTTAGGAAAGCAGCGGATTATGCGCGTGGCAATTACCAAAATCATCAGGCACTCGACTTTTATGAGCGATTGTTGCAAAAACTTAATACTCAACACGATGATTATGCTCAGATTCAAACGCACTTGAAAAGAGGAAAAATTCTGGAGCTGATAGGGAAATGGGATGATTGTCAGAGGGCTTATGAGTTGGCGTTACAGTTGGCAAAACAATCAAGAGATGTTCTATTACTTGGACAAGCACACAATAGCCTTGGAAGGGTATTGATGTTGAAAGGAGAATATGCTGAAGCTATGGATTTTCTTCAAAAGGCAGCAGGTTTGTTCGAATCTTTTGAGGATTATGAAGGGATAGCTAGTGTATATGGAAATTTGGGGAATCTTTACTTCAGACAAGGAAAATACGAAGAAGCAAAATCCTACTTTACCAATAGTATTGACTTAAGTAGAAAGTATTCTTTAGAAGTAAGGCCAATGATAGTTGCCAATCTTGGTTTAACACACATGAATCAAGGTAATTATGACGATGGGATTGTGGTGATGGAAGAGCAAAAGAGATATTGCGAGCTGCACAACGATAAGCAGGGGATGGCTACTATCAACACCTTTGAAGGAATTCTTTTACTTGAGAAAGGTGATTATGATTTAGCTTTAGAAAACTTTGAAAAAGGCTTGGCCTTAAGTGAAGAGCTGGGAAATCAGTTATTGATGCCAATTGCCATCGGTAATATTGGATTGATCTATGAAAGGCAAGGGGATTATGGTAAGGCTATGGAAAATTACCAGAGAGATCTCGAAATCTGTGAAGAAATGGGCGATAAGCAAGGAATTGCTATCGCACTAGGACTAATAGGTCAACTTCTCAACATAAAAGGAGATTTTTACAAAGCCATTGAATATTTACAAAAGGCTTTGATGTTATCCGAAGAACTAGGTTATCAAAAAGGTATTGCTAAGGCGGTCAATACTTTAGGAGATGTGTTCTTCTTGACAGATCAGTACGAAAGGTCATTATACTTTTACAACAGAGCCATCGATGTCACTCGCCGTATAGGAAATAAGCTGGTTTTAGGATTTAGTTTAGTTGAAAAAGGAGCGGTATTGCTAGAATTGAATGATATCAGTGCTTTAGATAAACTTTGTACTGAAGCACTAGAACTTGCAGCTGAGTTAGGAAACCCAGATCTTTTATTTGAGGCGGAAATTCTATTGGCTCGATTGTTTATATTAAAAGGAGATTATGTTACAGCCACTGATTTACTAGATCGACTGGAAGCGGGAATTCTTGGAAAGGATCAAGAAGCAGCTTTGAAGTATGAGCGATTTAGAATAAGTCCGGAAGATGAAAATATAAGAAAAGAGGCGCTGGAGTTGTATGAAAGCCTTTTTGCACAAACTCCTAAGCATGTTTTTAAGAGAAGAGTAGAAGAATTGAATCAGGTGGATGGAAGCACAGCCTCCACATAATAGGTTATTCTTTTACTCAAGAAGCCCAAAAACGCATTGCGTTTTTGGGCTTCTTGAGTAAACCAACACTTACTTCTTCCATTCTGTATGGAATGTCCCACCTTTATCTATTCTTTCATAAGTGTGTGCCCCGAAGTAATCTCTTTGTGCTTGTACCAGGTTCAATGGCAACCTTGCTGTTCTGTAAGCATCAAAATAAGTCAGGCAGGCACTCAAGGCCATGGTAGGTATTTTATTATCCATTGCTAGTTTCAGAATGGAACGTATAGAGGATTCCGTTTTTTGTAAAGCTGATTTGAAAGCAGGTGCATTGACCAAGTTGGTCAACGCTGCATCTTCATCAAATGACTTTCTAATCGTTTCCAATAAGTCCGCTCTGATGATACAACCCCCACGCCATATCTTTGCTGTTCTTTCCATGTTAAGGTCAAGGTCCATTTCTTTATCAGCCTCAGCCAATTGAGTATATCCCTGTGCATAAGCAATTAAAAAGCCAAAGTACAAGGTATCTTTTAGTTGATTGACTAAGTCATCAGTATCGATGCCTGATACTTCGAGTTTATCCATTGCATAAAGGTTGAAAGCGTTTAATCGCTCTACTTTTAAGGCTGAAATACCTCGCATACTCACAGCCGCATCAATAGCAGGAATGGGCACACCTAAATCCATTGCAGATTGAGAAGTCCATTTACCGGTACCTTTTTGCTTTGCTTTGTCCAATATTTTATCAATTAACTCACCATCTCCCTCTTCATCAGCTTTAGTAAAAATATCGGCCGTTATTTCTACAAGGTAAGATCTTAATTCTCCTTCATTCCACTCTTTAAAAGTGTCAGCGATTTGAGCATTAGATAACTTTACCACTCGATGAAGAATGTCATAGATTTCAGCGATAAGCTGCATTAAACTATACTCAATACCATTGTGGACCATTTTGACGTAGTGTCCTGCTGCTCCCTTACCCATATAATCCACACAAGGATCTCCATTTACTTTAGCAGATACGGCTTCTAAAATAGGAGCTACAATCTGATAAGCTTCCGGATTTCCACCAGGCATAATACTAGGTCCCCTTCTTGCTCCTTCTGCTCCTCCTGATACACCTACACCCAGGAAATTAATGTTTTTAGCTTCTAATTCAGTAGATCTTCGATTGGTATCATCAAAGTGAGAGTTTCCTCCATCGATTATCAAATCTCCTTCAGAGATCAATGGTAATAATTGGCCAATAACAGCATCTACAGCTTTTCCGGCAGGAACCAAGAGCATGATTTTTCTTGGTGTAGATAATTTTTCTACAAATTCTTCCATTGAAGTAGTAGCATCAATTTGATGTGCTGCTCCTTCCGCTTTTAATGCATTTACCTTTTCCTCATCGAGATCCAACCCTAACGCACTGAAGTTATTATCTGCTACGTTTAATAGAAAATTTCGGCCCATAACACCCAGGCCGATCATCCCAAAATCGAATTTGGAGGTGCTCATATTTTGATCTATTTTTTATTTAAAACACATGATTAATGAATTAGATCTCTCATATGAGATAAGAGACCGTCTCATAACTCGTAGAGTGAGACATCCTCTTATCTCCAACTTACCTTACCATTTTTCTTCTAACTTCAAGACTTTATTAAGCCTCCTTTCATGTCTTTCTTCACCTGAAAAGTCTGCACTTAGAAAGGCTTCTACCAGTTCTCGCGCCATTTCCTGTCCAATAACTCGACCTCCTATGCACATGATATTCAGTGCATCATGTTCCACACCTTGGTGAGCAGAATAAGTCTCAGTAATCAAAGCAGCTCTTACTCCTTTAACCTTATTGGCTACTACGCAAGCACCCACTCCGCTACCACAAACAGCACTTCCCCTTTCTACTTCTCCTTTAGAAACTCCTTCAGCAAGAGGGATGATCAGGTCAGGATAATCATCTGTTTTGACATATTCATGGGTACCATAGTCAACTACCTCATGGCCTAAGCTTTTTACCATTTCTACTACCAGAGTTTTCATTGTGAATCCACCATGGTCTGCAGCAATTCCTACTTTCATAAATTTGTATTCTTGATGTGGTTAAAGAAACTGAAGAAGTGGGGGACAAAGTTACTAGAGTTTTTGATTACCCACTCAAGCCAAATATAATTGGATTTAATCTCAAGTGTTAAGCTATTGAGTTTATTTTATGATCAATTTTTGTTTTTGGAACAAATTTGATAGACATTGATAACATATCATTCTTTAAAGGTGTTAAAAAATATGTCACCTAATTTTTCTACCATCAAACTCTCAAAATGCAACCATTAGTCTTTGTCATTTTTGGTGCTTCCGGTGATCTGGCAAGAAGGAAGCTTATACCCTCTCTTTTTCAACTTCATAAGGCAGGTGAACTCCCAGAGCAAATAGCTATCCTTGGAGTAAGCCGTACAAGCTATTCGGATGAAGCTTTTAGAGATAAGGTCTTCTGGAAAAATGACCTTTTAAACAAAGAAGGTGCTTCCGAAGATCAAAAATCTTCTTTCGCAGAAAAGCTTTACTATCAGCCTATTGATACTTCTAATGAAGATGATTATGAAAAGGTAAAAGTTAAGTTGTCAGAATTAGATGCAGCCTATAATACCAATGAAAATTATATTTTCTATTTGTCTACTCCACCTAGTTTATACACTATTATCCCGCCTGCCTTGGCCAAGTTTGGCCTCAATAATACCGAAAAAGGCATAAAAAGATTGGTTATTGAAAAACCATTTGGGTACAACCTGGAAACTGCCAAAAAGTTAAATGACCATTTACTGAATTACTTTGGTGAAGAA
>JBCBCD010000526.1:0-5403 GCA_038530915.1 Bacteroidota bacterium | reverse complement strand
CTGAAAAATACGATTCCATTGTCGTACTTTTCAGTTGAAAAAATAAAGGGACTATTTTCCGAAATAAATGCGTTTTGGTTTCGCCACATTTGATTAAGTAAAGAGTCTGCCAGCTCATTTGAAACAATATTTGAATCTGCTTGAACATGAATCGTATTAGATTTTTGTGGACTTAAAATAGCTAGATGGGACTTTTTTGAACTTTCATAAGGTATTTCTATGGCAGCAGCGGTAGTAGAATCAAGTGTTATAGAAAATTGTACCTCTTCTTCAGTAATTGGTAACTTGGCGATGATTTTCTCGGTCAACAATTCCATAATATAGATGCTATCCACCCCTTTTGCAGCTGTGCTTAGACTGATAGTGGTAGTATTGGTTGGTTGTTCTGTAGTAGTTGTACAGGCATAAGCCATGCAAAGAATTGCAAATAAGGGAAGTAGTTTTTTCATCGAACCCTGTTTTATTATTAAAACAGGCTTCAATTTTTCTAGTTCCCTTATCTGTTAAAAATCATTCAGTAGCTGTAGGAATAGTAAAATAAAACGTACTTCCCTTACCATCACTCTCCGCCCATATTTCTCCGCCATGATGCTCTACAATCTCCTTACATATAGGCAATCCCAGTCCTGTTCCCTTAGGTTTTCCAGCCTGGTTGTCTTCGACTTGCTGGAAGCGCTCGAAGATCTTTTCAATTTGTGAAGGAGGAATTCCTGAACCAGTATCTTCGATATATACTTTGATCTTTTGATCCTGTGATCCTGTGATGTCTTTTTGTTGTGTTATGCCCAGCTTTACATGGCCGGACTCAGTAAATTTTACGGCATTGGAGATAAGATTGATCAATACTTGTATCATGCGGTCTTTGTCTACATGCACCTGGGGTAAGTCTTCCGGGATTTCTTGGATCAGTTGTAGCTCTGGTTTTTGTGAGAATAGGGCAGAAGTGGCGGTGGTAGCTCTTTTGATCAATTCTGCTGGATTTGTATCTTCCATATTCCAGTCGACCTTACCGGATTCTATTTTGGCCAGATCTAATAGTTCATTGATGAGCTTGGTGAGTCGCTCGCCTTCAGAGGTGATGATGTCGAGATTATTACTGACTTTTTTAGCAGCTTTTTGAGCTTTGCTGCTATCTGGTTTGATTTCAGGGATGACCTTTTGCTCCATATTTCGCTTGTTCAAGCGGGCAAAACCGAGTATGGAAGTCAAAGGTGTACGCAATTCATGACTTACGGTATTTAAGAAAGAGGATTTGGCTTCATTGGCTTCTTCAGCGGCTAAAGCTTTGGCAGAAGCAGCCTCCTTAGCTATTTCAGCATTTGTTTTCTCTTGCCGAATGTTTTTGGCATACTGTCCCATACCCATGGCGATAAAAAGTGGAATGGTAAATACTGCCATGTATGCAAAGATGGTAAATTGTTGATCATTTAATAACTGATTATTGAATGAACTAATCAAAAACACTAATAAAAGAAGAACCAATAAACACGTAAACGCGATTATAAAATAAATAGCTGGTTTGTGTCCCTTTCTATAGGCTGAAATGGCTGCAATAAATATGAAAACCAATAATATGAATGTCATGAAAACATTAATTGCAAGAAGAATTGAGTCTGGAGATGAGAATTGTACAAATACAAGAAATATGTTATACAACAAGAATAGAATTAAAATATAGGGAAGGACTTTGGCTATTCTGATTTTTAATGATTTAAGTTGAAGAAACTCAAATGAAAACAAATAGATGGATACAACCACCAATATAAGAGTTAAAGAATTAACAAAAACAAATGTCTTTTCATCCATTGAAACAGGAAAAAAGGGAGACTCCGGAAAACTTTTTAAGAAAGCAGCTAATACCACCAGGGAAAAATACAAATACAGTTTACTTCTTTCAATTATAAAAAACAGGAAGAAATAAAAAAATAAAATACCTACACTACCGATTAAGATCCCAAAGCGATAATTTGAAACAGCTATGCCTTCCCAATATTTTGCCCGATCTAGCTGAATAAATTGGATGGGAGTTAAGGGCCTATCTACTTGGAATCTTCTTTTGGCTTTTTCAAATCGGAAGTAAACTTCTAAAGTATCATTGGGTGGAATATTTAACTCGAACAAGTCCTGCCGCTGTTTACGATATCTTTTACTATTGGCAATCGCACTTCCGGTATTAATTATTTCATAAGAACCATCTTCCTTTGGATAAAATATTTTGATCTTTTCAAAACCTTGAGTTGAAAATTGACCTATCTGAAACAAATGCGGCCCGTAATATTGGTCGCTACCCAAAAACTTGATTTTCCCCCAGTACACCCCATCTTTTTTAAAGTGATGCCCTCCATTAGGAAGATATTCCTTATCAAAAAGTTGTTTTGCTTCTTCCAATTCTAAGTTTCCGCTCGTGTCTTCTGCCAGCGATAAAAAATTAACCAATTGTTGAAAGTTGGTATAACTATTGCGTTCATGACCATAAACTCCATCAAAAGTAAAATGGGTGAAATTTACTGCTTGGGCATGTGGAGCATAGAATAGTTGCAGCTGATTGGGGGTGTAGTAAATGCTTCGGCCTTCTGTGCGGATAAAAAGGGTGACCACTTCGTTTTTATCCAGCACTAGGCCAAAAAAATTGATGGCTCCGGGGATTTGTTTATTGGGCTGAGCAAAACCTGCTTCTAAGTGGTGTAAGGAATCCTGAGATTCATAATAGATATCCACATATTCTACAGCAGAAAGGTTGAGGTTGTTCAAGAAAAAATATTCTCCTTTTTGTTTTTTCGAACCATGCACTTCTAATTTCATCCAGTGTACTGTATCCGGATTCAGATTGGGATAACTGGTATTGGGGAGGAATTCTTTCTCTCTGATCTCTTCATAAGTCCAAAGGGGATCAGCCTCTTCCAATATCTGTACTTGATAATATACTTCTTGAATGTTGTTAATGGGATTTATGGCTGCGGGATAGTCTTCCCAATCATCGACCCTAAAGCCATATTCTCTTCCTAATCGAAGGTATAAGTCTCGTATTTCAGGAGGAAAATCAAGTTTTCTGGCTAAAGCGTAGTCATAAGCATGATAGATGTCCTGACTCCAATTAAAAGTATCCTTATTGTTTTTGTGTATTTCAGCTTGCTGTAGTAGCGAATCGACATAAGGGTCTTGTGAATAGGTGTGGGTGGGGAGTTGCAAGCACACAGTAAGTAAGAAGAGAAAAGCGTATGGTATGGAGTAAAAGTTGACTTTAAGCATCAAAAATGGTGTTTCGGATTAAATATAATTAAGTTTAGTTGTTTGTTTTTAGTTGTTGGTTTTTTTTTAGCGGAATAAATTCCGCAGAACCTATTTGAATCCCTTGATGATTAACCAGATGGCAAAAACCAACAAAAAGATGCCGTTTTGCAAGTAAAAGAAGAAACTTACTTCTACATTGAAAATCTGCAATACAGTGGCTGTGAATACTAAAACCACCGCTAGTAAGCCCCAAAGTGCTATCAACCTGGGTACTAAATTACTTTTAATTAAGAAAGCATAAAGTACAGCTCCACTGACGCAAAAGAATAACAAGGTCATCCAGTGGGCAAAATAGTAGATTTCAATTAGGAGGAAAGCAAGCGATTCTAGGTGCGTATTTTGAGAAGTATCCACGGTTAAGTATCGTTCAGCCACTTCGATGAGTATAAATTGCCCCACATTTCCCACAGTGGCCAAAGCCAACTGAACCAACCACAATCCGAAATAAATACGTGCTAGATATTTTGACCAGGTACCCACCAGCGGATAAAGTAAGCTTGCTATGATTACACCTAGTAGAGTAGCTGCCAAATCGCTGAAGATGGCGGTTTTCATCCACAAAGCCTGGCTTGTTATTTTTTCCAAAAAATCAGGAGCTGACAAGGACGAAATGGAAAGACCACGATATTGTGATCCGAAGAAACCTAAAATGAATACAAGAAGGAACAGGATTCCTACAAGTCTACCTAATTTTTGGTTATTCATGTTGTCATGTTAGTTATGCTATTATGTTGTTATGCTGCTATGCTGTCATCTAGCGCTGCATTTACTCCTCCATATTTGTGTAAGGCACTTGCATAGAGGTTATACTGTCATAACAGCATGACAATATAGCAGCATAACAACATGACAATATAACAACATGACAGCATAACAGCATGAAAACATCCTATTCTTCCTCTTCATACCTGCCACTGCGATCTACGATCGTTGCACTGGCTTGTTGAGTTCCAAACATAACCACATCTTGTATGTTTACGTGAGCCGGACGGGTAGCAATGAAATAGATTGCCTCAGCTACATCCTTTGAAGTCAATGGATTGAAATCATTGTAGATTTTTGCTTTTTCAGCATCCCCATCAAAACGCACCAATGCAAACTCTGTCTCCTCCACATGCCCTGGACTTACCTGGCTAACCCTGATGTTGTGCTTGTGTAAATCAATGCGCATGGCCTTTGTCAATGCTTCTACAGCGTGTTTAGTAGCACAATACACATTTCCATTTGGATATACTTCTTTACCTGCGCTAGAACTGATGTTTATGATATGACCCTTATGGCGAGTAGTCATCATGGGGGCAACTGCTCTCGTCAGATACAAAATACCTTTAAGATTGGTATCTATCATTTCTTCCCAGTGCACCATTTCTCCTTCATGGATAGGAGCTAATCCTTTGGCTTTACCCGCATTATTCAATAGAATATCGATTTCTCCCCAAACACCTTCCAGACTATCTACAGCCCCATTGACTGCTTCCATATCTCTAACATCAAATGGTAAAGTCAGCACTTCAATATTATAAGATTCTTCCAGTTCTGCTTTAAATGCATCCAATCTCTCAACACGACGACCATTGATAATTAAACGGTGCCCATTTTTTGCAAATTCAATAGCTGTCGCTTTACCTATACCAGAAGTGGCACCAGTAATGAAGACTGTTTTAATAGAAGCAGGATCGATGATAGTCTCAACTACTTCTGGCTCAGGCTTTTCTTTTTCCTGTAATCTGGCAGTAAGTAATTGTTCCAGCTGCTGAATGTTATTTTTCAAAGCAGCAATGGTATCAATTTCGCTTTCTACCTCTTCTGCAACAGCTCCTAAAACAGGCTCATTGGTGACAACTGGTTTAGGTTTTACAACCTTTGGTTCAGGCTTTGTAAATACCAGGTCATTTTCAGGCGTCTTCAATTCCGGATTAATCGCTATGGCAGCTTGGTAAGCAGACCATGCTTTCGCTTTATTACCCAACTGATGATAGACCAAAGCTAGGTCATAATTCGCAAAAGGATGACCAGGATTTTCTATCAATGCTTTTTTGAAATATTTGATGGCCTTCTTAGGCTTACCTAATCTTTCTGTTTGTAAAAGTGCATACTGATAAAGTGCATCTA
>JBCBCD010000525.1:0-5413 GCA_038530915.1 Bacteroidota bacterium | reverse complement strand
AGGTATTTTTCAGAAAAATACCTGATGCTCTGAGCCAATATCAATGGTATAAATACAACGAAAGCAATGGGTTGCAATAATTCCATGATACTTATTTCAGCCTCAATTTTTAAAACATATGCTAAGGTAAATGGCAATATCAATGCAATAACTGGACTGGTGATGATAACAGAAGTAGTTACAAAACGAACATCTTTTTTTAAGAAGACAGCAATAACTGGTGCTCCAGCTGCAGTAGGTGCAGATGCAATGGCAAAAGCTGCTGCAGCTACCGGGAGACTCAGCCAACTAATGGAATAATAAAATACAATTGGTAAGAGTATATTGAAAACTAATACCTTCAGGTGATCTATTGAAAGAATGTCTTTTTCAAGTTTTATATTCAGAAAGGCAAAAAACAACATAACCATCACAAAATAGCGTACCAGAAAAGTCAGATGATGGCCTATGGGCAGTAAGATGCCCAAAAAAATCATAGTAAAAATTAATACAGCTCTCTTCATAAAATAAATAGCTTATTTGCATGCCCAGCGGGCACGCAAATAAGCTATTTATTTTTTAATTTTCAATTTATTATTTCCTAAAGAACATTCCTGAACCCAAACGATTATCGTTACCTCTCCAATTAGGTTGCCAGAAAAGCACCTGAGAATCAGAATTATTTTGATCTCTATCGCGAACAAAAACATTGATTCTTGCTGTCTTCCAATCGTCACCTTGACGTTCTTTTAGCTGTGTCGTTGGTATAGCTGCTTCAAACAAGTAGCCTCCTTTTACAACCTTACTCACCATCTGTGCTCCTTCCGGTAAATCCCCTTCAGGCCATGTTGAAGAAGGCATGTCTTTTGAAGAAGGGCTAATTAATGCATAAAAAGAATTTCTATACCATCCAGCTCCATTGTCAAGAGCACTTATCGTTAATGGATCACTATTTAAGACGATAGCAAAGAAATCCTGTTCAAAAGCAACTGAAGCGTTATCATTATAGATGAAATCATCTTCAACCTTACCGGCAAAATAGATAAAGTCGTCGTCATATTTTACTGCAAATGCCCCTGAAGCGGTTGAATTATCTTGAGCCTGTAATTGATAAGGCATTTCATCCCATTCACTAATGTCACCATCTACATTTATCTTTTGTGTTGATTTTTCTAATAGATACTTTTGTTCAGGTGCTACTTTAAAGGCTACTGGAAATTCTATCTTTGGTAGGTTATCACCTTCATAGCTCATGCCAGCTGAAAAGTCAACCGCCTCACCAAAAGCAGAGCTTCTTTTTTTACGCTTTTCTACCATCATTTTTACAATAGCTACTGAGTTAGGCTCAACAACTAACTTGTTTTGTTCTAAATCAGAACGATAGTGAAAGCTAAAGCCAGTCTTTAGTTTAACATGCATTGGGATGTCTGCATCATTGGTAATTTTTATCGACATCTCACCTGATTCAAAATCTTTATCGACATATAGTGGTTCAATCGCAATAGGGTTTCTTCTTTGCATTTCTGCAATGAAATTCCATTCTTCTTCATCAACAACATTTTCGTCGTAAACACCCTCCAATTGTAAGTTAGCTATGATGGGCCCCTGATCCGTCATGGTGATCCAAACTACATGATCAAACTCACCAAATTCGGGGCCTCTTAAACCACTACTACCACCTGTGGTTGCCAACATGATGTACTTACCGTTATTTCTTTCATATTTGGTGTAATGGTGGCGGTGACCAACAAATACAGTATGCTCGCGATTAGATAAAAGTGTTTCTACATCTGGCCAACGCAAAGTTTCTGCATTTTGAAGCCAAAGCGGCTGGTGCATAAATACCATTGTCCATTTAACATCTGTATTTTCTGCCAATGTTTTTTTGATCCATTCGTATTGTTCATCAGAGATAGTACCACGGCTTGACCCGCGGTATTGGTCTTCTGAGTTTAGGCATAAGAACAACACATCCTTATACTTAAAATGATAATAAGTAGGACCCAATCTTTTTTTCCAGAGATCTTCCATTACCTTATTGGTGATATCATGATTACCTGGAAGATAAAAGAAAGGCATTTCCAACTGATCAATAAATGAATCAAACTCATCCCACTGGCGATTTAAGTCATCTAGATTTTCTGTATATCCATCTATCAAGTCACCAACACTCATTACAAATTCAGGTTGGAGAAGATTCAATCTTTTTACACCTTCCATAAAAACACCAGGCCTGGGGCCACCAGTACGATCGGTAACAACAGCAAATTGAAATTGGTTGGGATTATTATTAAGATCAAGGCTGGAATAAGGTTTGGGACCTTTAGGCTCTTTAATCTCAATCTTAGCTTTCTGGCCATATTTTGATTCTTGGGCGAAAACCGAAAAACAGCTAATCATTAATAGTAGTGTCAATAAGTATTTCATGTCTTTGATGATTTTTTTGTAAAATTAGAACCTCAATCTTTGATAGTATTCTTCTTCCTTATTAAGTAATGTTTAAGAAATAGGTGATACATGAAGCAAATATTAAATCAAGTCATAGAACCAACATTGATTATCAATGAGCAAATCGTGCGGAAAAACCTAAAATTAATGGCCGAAAAAGCTCATAGGAATAGCTTGGCCTTACGTCCTCATTGTAAAACTCATCAATCTCATACAGTAGCAAGATGGATGAGAGATTATGACATTCATGCTCTTACCGTATCTTCTATACGGATGGCTCAATACTTTGCTAATGATGGTTGGGATGACATTACCATTGCTTTTCCGATAAATGTGCTTGAAGTGGACCGAATCAATGAGCTGGCCGATAAGATAAAGCTGAATATAATTGTAGAATCAGCTGAAGCAGTCAATCAGTTAAACAGTAAATTAAAAGCAAGCGTCAATGCTTTTATCAAAGCGGATACAGGTTACCATCGTACGGGCTTACGTCTGGAAGATGCTGACTTAATAGATGAAACGATAGAAGCGCTTGAAAAAGCTCAACATATTAATTTTTTGGGCTTCTTATCACATGCAGGACACAGTTATGGTGCAAGAGGAAAAGCTGAAATAGAAGCCATACACAATACCAGCCTTACAACTTTTCAGTCTTTTAGAGATCGATACGAGTCTACCTTTCCAAATTTAGTTTATTCAGCAGGTGATACACCTACATGTAGTGCCATGGATCATTTTCCGGTAGCAGACGAATTAAGACCCGGAAATTTTGTTTTTTATGACCTTTCGCAATATGCCATCGGATCTTGTTCATTGGGCCAGATAGCTGTATTAATGGCTTGTCCGGTTGTAGCCATTCATAAAAACAGAAATGAAGTTGTTATATATGGAGGTGGTGTTCATTTCTCAAAAGATAGAAAACCTCATCCCATTCACCCAAATGATTACTATGGTTTAGTTGCCGATTGGGCTACTGAAGGTTGGAAGTTGAGTCAAGAAAGTGATTACATTAAATCATTATCCCAAGAGCATGGAATCCTTAAAGTAAAAGAAGCTACTATCGATAATTATAAAGTGGGAGATATTATTGGAGTCGCACCTATCCATTCCTGTATGACAGCCAATTTGATGAAAAGATACTTGACTTTGGACGGGAAGTGGATTGAAATGATGCAGTATCCTTGATTATATTGTGATACTGTGATGTTGTGATCTTTTAATTTTATTCTGCTATTTTGTTAAGCATGCTTAATAAAATAGCAGAATAACTCCGCGAAACTCTGTGTAACACTGCGGTTCAAAAAATTGGTCTGAAAATTTTATTTGATCAAAGTGAAAATCGAACTTATAAAAAGATAAAAAGATAAAAAGATGCTAACTTAAAGTATGCACCTGAAATGACAATATCGGTGTATCACTATGATAAGATAAAAACTTAGTACGACTGTATTCAAAAAGTTCTTGCAGGAAATTGCGTTTTCTTGTGGTCATAGCCAGAATATCAATCTTATTTTCTTCTAGATAGGTTGTTAAGACTTTAAAGACGTCATTGCCATCCAGTACTACAAATTGACCATTATTAAGATCAGCAAATTCTTCTTTGAGCTTATCCATGTCCTTTCTGTAAAACTCAACATGAGCCGTATCCACATTGATACAGTGAATCTCAAAGTCAAATAATTGTTGCAAACCCATCAATCTTCTTAATGTTCTTTTTTCTTCTTCTCTGTAGGTGGTCGTAAAGGCAACCTTATTGATTTGACCATCAAAGACAGCTTCTTCAGGTACAGCCAAAACCGGTACATTGGCATTTTCCATAACTTCTCCTGCCACGCTTCCCAGGAAAATAGCTTTTAAACCTTCTGCTCCAGCAGTACTCATTACGATCATTTCAACCGCTTCCTTTGCAGCCATTTGTAAAATAGAATCGACAATATTTTCTCCCTCCTCCATTACATGGATCATTTCCACTTTGCTAAAACCGTTGTCATCTGCCATTTTTCTTAATGGAGGCAAGGCTGACTTATAACTTTCAAACTCATGCCAGGCAAAAGTTTCAAAGAAATCTTGCATCATATTGGGCATGTAATGTGCACCAATCTCAGGTTGTCTAAAAACATGCAAGGTGACAATCTGAGCTTCCATTTTGGCAGCTACATTCAATGCGTAGATAAATGCCTTATTAGCAGCTTCTGAAAAATCAGTAGGAAAGAGGATTTTTTTCATGGCAATGCGATTTATATTCGTAATGTTAAGAAAAAAAATCAGAGCCTTAAAGTAAAGGTTGTTAAATTAAGGTTGCTTTTTGTTTACATTAATGGTTCTAGGAAAGATCTCAACTCCTGATAAGTCGGAATTCTCCCCTCACTGACGATTTGATCATTTATTTTCAAGGCGGGGATACCTGATAGCCTGTGGTTGATAAATTCAGTTATATCTGATATATGATTGATTTCCATGTCAATAGCCAAGTCGTCTACCACTTGTGTTAAGTTTTCCAGCATGGATTTATCCATGGAACTACCAACGCCAAAAAATTCTATACTCGCCTTCATGCTATTTTTTTTTCGGGATGAATAATATAAAATAGACTTTGTACAATTATTGCTGGTTTAAACAAGCGATTTGTTGCCTATTTCTATTTGCAAGGTATGATAAGCATGCATCGGATGACATGATTTGAATCAATGAAATGGATTGATGAATGTCAATTGTCTTATTTAGTATTATTTAATGTTTAAATAATTGATTAATAGTTGTTTGTTGTTTTTGTAGTCAAGGAGTTTTTCTCATTTAGTTTGAAATCGAGAAGAATTTAATCACATGATGCTTATCAATCAAATCAATGAGAATTATCATCTTATATGGAGCTACACCATCATACATTTGGAGCGATGATTGTGATCAAGTGATGAATGAAACTATCACTTTGTATATACAAAAAACTGTCGCTTTGATTTTTTCAAAACGACAGCACAAGCCGGTC
>JBCBCD010000524.1:0-5426 GCA_038530915.1 Bacteroidota bacterium | reverse complement strand
AAAGTTTCTAATGCTACTATCGTCTTTGAAGAAAGTCTTTACATATATTTTGGTGTCTGGCGTTACAAAAAGATGTACATCTTGTTTTTGTCCTTTATCATCGTTTTTATGGATATACTTATGCACTATATCGAGCATCACATTATTACCATTAGGAATAACATAGTGGTTTCCTATTAACAATAAGGTGGCAATAAAGCCTGCACCAATCAAATAAGGTCGTAAAAATCGTCTAAAGCTTACTCCTGCATTCAGAATGGAGATGATCTCAGAATTATATGCTAGCCTTGAAGTGAAAAATATAACAGATATCAATGTAAATAATGGCCAAAGCAAACCATTGATGTATAGGATAAAACTAGGATAGTAATCCACAAAAATTTGCTTGGTCGTGATAGGCTCTTCAATGAATTTCTCAATTTTCTCGCTGAAATCAATGATCAATGCAATCATCGAAAAGATCAAAGCAGTAAAGAAAAAAGCCGACATAAACTTCTTCAACAAATACCTATCTAATATCTTTAGCATATACTTAATCTTTACAGGCGTTGTTCCATATTCTTTACCATTGTATTTTTCCATGTAAGGAAATCTCCTTCCTGAATATGTTTGCGAGCTTCCCCTACCAACCACAGATAAAAACTTAAGTTGTGTAAGGTCGCAATTTGACTACCCAAAATCTCCTTCGTATGTATTAAATGCCTCAAATAAGCCTTTGAATAAAATTTACTAGTGGTGGAAGAGCTCTTTTCATCAATTGGAGAAAAATCATCCTTCCACTTGGCATTTTTAATATTGATAACTCCCTCACTCGTATATAAAAGACCATGCCTTGCATTTCTGGAAGGTAAAACACAATCAAACATGTCAATGCCTAAAGCTATACATTCCAAAATATTAGAGGGCGTTCCTACTCCCATGAGATAACGTGGTTTATCAGCAGGAAGTATTTGACATACGATATCTGTCATTTCATACATCTCTTCAGCGGGTTCTCCTACCGATAAGCCTCCAATTGCATTAGCGGGCCTATCAAAACCAGCAATAGTTTCTGCAGATTTGATCCTCAAATCTTTGTAAGTGCTGCCTTGAACGATTGGAAATAATGTTTGCTCAAAACCATACATTGGGTCCTTACTGTCAAAATACTCACAACACCTTTTTAGCCATCGATGAGTAAGTTCCATTGAGTCTTTTGCGTATTTGTACTCACATGGATAAGGAGTACATTCATCAAAAGCCATAATAATATCAGCTCCTATGATTCTTTGTACTTCTATGGCCTTTTCCGGAGTAAAAAAATGCTTAGAGCCATCGATATGAGATAAAAAAGTGACTCCCTCTTCATTAATCTTTCTTCTACTACTGAGGGAATATACTTGGTAGCCACCACTGTCGGTTAGCATGGGCCGATCCCAACTGATAAATTGATGAAGGCCTCCTGCCCCATTGATGATATCTATGCCTGGCCTCAAGTACAAATGATAAGTATTGCCCAAAATAATTTGAGCTTTTACTTCATCTTTTAATTCCTGCTGATGCACTCCTTTTACTGAACCCACAGTACCGACAGGCATGAAAATGGGCGTTTCTATCAAACCATGAGCTGTTTGAATACTTCCTACACGAGCTTTGGTTTCGGAATCTTTATGTTGAATGGAAAATTGCAACCTTCTTCTTTATTGTTTTTAAATAGAGAATGCAAATGTAGTACAAATTTGAATCAAAATTCAAGTCTTTAAGCCTCTTCACAGTGTATTAAGGACTATCCCTATGACTGTCAAACTTAATCAATACGGCAAGCATAACGGTAAACCCTAGTAAAGAAGATCCACCTTTACTGATGAAAGGCAGTGGAATACCTACTACTGGTACTAAACCCATCGTCATACCAATGTTGATGAACCAATGAATAAATAATATTCCGGCCAGACCATAAGCATAGATCCTGGAAAACTTAGACCTTTGTCTTTCAGCAATGAAAGTAATCCTGTACAAGAGTAGGAAAAAGAGAGCTATTATACCAAAACTACCCAAAAAGCCGTGTTCTTCTCCTATGGTACAAAAAATAAAGTCTGTTGTTTGTTCGGGCACATAATTCAGTTTGGTCATGGTTCCATTTAGAAAGCCTTTTCCTTGTAATCCACCAGAACTGATGGCCATTTGTGATTGGATGAGGTTATATAAAGAACCTTTTGGGTCGCATAATTCGGGTCTCAACCAAACGTTAATTCTGTCTTGTTGGTGAGGTTTGAGTATGTTATTGAAAGCATAGTTTACCGTAAATGTTACTACTATACCCATAAATGAAAACACACTTAACATAAGAGGTAAGCGGCTTCTGGTTTGTATCCACTGAAACAGAGCAGCAAGAACAAATACTCCAATACTTCCAAATAAAACGACCTCCTCTTGTTCTACCTGTAATAAAAAGTATCCCATCGCAAATAAACCGATGGTGAGCATTATCCAAAGCCATCTGCGTTTGGTTTTTAAGTTGTATATAATAGCTAATGAAAAGACCCAAAGGAGACCTATAGAAACATATACCGTGTCATACATGAAGCCCAAAATGCACATCAAGCCAAGAAAAGAACCAATTAGGAAATAATTGATGGAAAGACCTTCTCTAAACATGGGCACCAAGAAGGCCAAAAATACCAAGGCCGACCCCATATCAGGTTGTAACAAGATTAGTGCTATAGGAAGTAAAAAAATACTAAAAGCACTAAGCTGAATCCTTAAATCCCTGAGGTTACTACTTGAATTACTTAGATAGGCTGCCATGGCAAGACAAGTACCAAATTTGGCAATCTCAGAGGGCTGAAAAGAAAAGAAACCAAATGAATACCAGGAAGTAGCTCCTTTAATATTGGATCCAAAAAACAATACACTAATAAGAAGGATAATAGAAAAAATGTAGAATAAATAGGCAAAGGTTTGCCAGAACTTCCATTCTATAAGAGTAATTAAAAAGAAAACTCCTATAGACAAAACCATAAAAATAGATTGTTTCCCAGCAGCAGTACTGAAAAAACTCCGTCTGAGATTGTCATCAAAGTCTACACTATAAATGGTCAACCATCCTACGGCAATAAGGCTGAGAAAAATGGAAAATATAGGCCAATCTACATTTGCTAAACTGTACTTTCTTCTACTCCTGGCCATCGCTTTTGTTTATTTCAAGTGCTTGCTAATGTATTTCTTTCTAATGTAGTAGTTCTGTAGGACTCATTCTATTATCTATTGCAGGATAGGAATTGGGATAATCCCTTTTTATCAATTGCATCATCTGCATAGCTTCAAGCTTAGAAGCAAATGCACCTGCACGCAATTTGTAAAAAGGTTTGGTGTGTTCCCATGAAGTAGAAATATAGGGATATTGACTTTCAAATCTTCTTTTTATCAACTCGAATTGCTGACGGTCAGCAGTTGCAAAAACCTGTATTCTCCAACCTTGTATCGACTTTGTTGATTTGTTGACTTCTACATAACGTTCCATCATCCTTGTGATAACCGGATCTTCTTCAATGTTAATTTGAGCCAAAGCTTGACTGGCAGAAAACAGAAGGAAAACGAAGCCAAGTAATAAAGGATATTTCATACAATTTATTTTAAAGCAAAGATACACCAGAAGAACTTCCTATCCTAGTAGCTCCAAGTTGAACAAACTCTCTGGCTTGCTCATGAGTTCTTATGCCTCCGGAAGCCTTTATTTGAATACCATCTGTCAGGTTTCCTTTTAAAAGCTGCACTGCATCTGTTGAAGCACCTGGTCCCAATAAACCCGTTGATGTTTTTACGAAATCAGGTTTAGATTTATTGCATAGCTCACAAAGACGTTTAATTTCATCTTCGGAAAGCATGCCTGTCTCTAAAATAATTTTTACAGCTTTTCCTTTTATGTGTACAGCAGTAGTTACAGTATCAATATCATTGGCAATATAATTCCAGTTATTTGATTTGATAGCACAAAGATTAATCATGACATCAACTTCATCGGCACCTTCATCGAGTGCTCTCTTAATTTCTTCTACTTTAGAAGCTGTTGCAGAATATCCCATAGGATATCCAATAACGGTAGCCACCTTCACAAATGAATCTTGTAAGAGGTTAGCCGCTGTTTTTACATAATATGGTGGAATACAAACAGCTTTAAATTTGTGTTCCATAGCCTCACTGCATACCCTATTTATGTCTGCTGGAGAGCAGTCAGGGGTTAGGATGGTATGATCAATTAATTCTGAAATGTTCATCAAGCTGCTAAAGTTAGTTTATCACTGATTTTGTTAAGGGGAATTTGCATGTTCAGCAAATTTAGCAAACGACTCCTAATATAGAAGCTTTTACTAATAAATATATCAATAAAAAAGTTTACGCATTTATTCAAGATTAGTTTTCCATTTCATAGAAATAAAGATTAAAATAAAAAAATAAAAGAGAGTCATCTCTCGGACGACTCTCTTTTTATTTTTTATTTCCTATTTCAGGCAAGTATTTAAGATCTACCGTGGCATTGTTTGTATTTTTTACCACTACCACATGGGCAAGGATCGTTCCTACCTATCTTCTTTTCTTTTCTCTTGTAAGTTTCTACCTTTCTTTCTTCACGACCAGCTCTGGCTGCAGCTCTTTTTCTAGCTTCTTCTTCAACAGACTTATTGGTACGAGTTTTGCTCAAGTCCATTCTTTGTTCTCTTGCTTGTTCCAAGGTGCTGCCATCAGAGAAGATCAAAGTTCCTTTTGCCAAATAAGAAGTAACTGATTCATTGATTTCTGTAATGAGTTGTTCAAATAATTCATAGGCTTCCATCTTATAAACTACCAATGGATCTTTTTGCTCAAAAGAAGCAGCTTGGGTAGATTCTTTCAATTCATCCATTCCACGTAAATGCTCTTTCCACTTTTCATCAATGATAGCCAGTGTAACTGTTTTTTCAATATCTCTCATGATAGATACACCATTACTTTCAGCGGCTTTTGCTATGTCTGCAGTAATTTGCAATGGCTTGGCACGACCATCTGTAAATGGAATTAAAATACGCTTAAAGTGGCTTTCATTTTCATGTATCTCTTTTATACGGGGAAGTAATAATTCTGAAATAGCTGCAGCCTTTCTATTGTAGAATTCAGTAAACTGGCTCAGTAGCTTGTTAATTATATCATCTATGGCTCCTTCTTTAAACTCAATTTCATCTATTTTAGGATCTAAGCCCAGAATGCTTAAACTATTTCTTCTAAAGCCTGCAAAATCATTATTGGGTTGGTATGCTTCGACTAAAACGGTAATCATACCATCAAACATATTATTCAAATCTACTGAAAGGCGTTCGCCGAATAAGGCATTATTACGCTTCTTGTATATGGCCTCACGCTGGATGTTCATAACATCATCATACTCCAAAAGACGCTTACGGATGCCAAAG
>JBCBCD010000523.1:0-5427 GCA_038530915.1 Bacteroidota bacterium | reverse complement strand
AGGAGAGTGGAATTGGCAATGGAACAACACCGTTGGTTTGATATCACCCGCCAAGGACGAGCAGGAGCTGTCATGCAGGCTGTTGGTAAAGATTTCATCTTAGGAAAACACGAATTGTTTCCTATTCCACAAACTGAAATTGATTTGAGCGCCGGAAGTTTACAACAAAACCCTGGCTATTAAATCTATTTTGGTCTATGGTCTATAGTCTATGGTCTAAGTTTTTACTAGGCCATAGATTTAAGATCAAGACCCTAACCAAAAATATCAACTTTCAATGAGACATCTTTTACTCTTGATGCTCACCATATGCATCTGTTTGTCTTGTAATACTGAAAAACAACCGGCTGAAGAGGAAGTAAAGACTGAAGATGAGTGGTGGAATGAGTCGGATGATCAGCTCTTAGATTCCGTTCAATATTATACGTTCAAGTACTTCTATGATTTTGCACACCCTGTTTCAGGAATGGGAAGAGAAAGAAGTCATTCTCCATTTCACGGCAAAGAAAACAATGCCTACGATACAAAGGAAACAGTAACAATTGGAGGTACAGGCTTTGGCATGATGACTTTTCCAGTTGCAGTAGAACGAGGGTGGATAAGTCGCACAGATGCCGCTGCCCATTTACTAAAACTAACCAATTGGTTGTATAATGATGCAGAACGATTCAAGGGGATGTTTTCTCATTGGTATGAAGGTTCAACTGGAAAAACCTTTGCTTTTTCCGCAAAGGACAATGGTGGAGATGTAGTAGAATCAGCATTCCTCTTCCAAGGCTTATTGACAGTACGTCAATACTTTGATGGACAAGATTCTACAGAAATCAAATTGAGAGATAACGTTACTAAGCTTTGGGAAGAAGCAGACTGGGATTTTTACAGAAATAATAATCCATGGATATTATGGCATTGGTCACCAGAATTTGAGTTTGAAAAGAACATGCCTGTAATGGGCTTTGATGAAACCCATATCATTTATATTCTAGCCGCCTCCTCTCCTACCCATCCTGTCGATCCATCCATCTACGACACTGGCTGGGCAATTGATTCAAATAACAGATTCAAAGATTATGGAGATTATGTTCAAAGGCTTAAAGTGGAAAATAGAGAAGATGGTGGAGGGCCTTTATTCTTTACCCATTATTCTTATCTGGGCATGACGCCTTATTTCAAAGATAAGTATGTGAATCAGGCAGGCTACGAAGATTATTTTCAACACAACCGAGCTATGGCTTTGGCCAATAAAGAATGGTGTGAAAAAGCTGGCTATCCTGAAAACTGTTGGGGACTAACATCTAGTGATGATCCATTCGGTTACAGTTCTCATGCTCCCGGTAAAAGAGATAATGGTACCATAACTCCTACAGCAGCTATCTCATCTATTCCGTATACCCCTCAAGAGTCGATGGCAGCGATGCGATATTTTTTAAACAATCATAAAGATCAACTTTGGGGTCCTTATGGATTCTATGATTCTTTCAGTTTGAAGGAAAAATATTTTGCCCCCTCCTATTTAGCCATTGACCAGGGACCCATTCCGGTAATGATAGAAAACTATCGCACTGGTCTTCTTTGGAACCTATTCTTACAGGATGAGGACATCCAGAATGGGATTAAAAAATTGAATTTTGAATTGACAAAAGCGCTTTAAATATGCAATCAATTATTAGAAACCTTCACCTAGTTTCATCAATTCTAATCATCAGCTTTTTGGTTTGGTCTTGCCAACCGAATAACAACAGTTACAGCAGTAATCAATCGACTGAAGATCCTGAGATGGATCGTTTCATCGACTCATTGATGAATGAAATGACCTTACAGGAAATCATTGGCCAAACGGTTCAGTATACCAGTGGATGGGATGTGACTGGTCCGGCTTTGAATACGGATTACACCAAGTGGTTGAAAGAAGGTATGGTCGGATCATTACTGAATGCTCATGGTGCCGAATACACGAGAGAGATGCAACGCATTGCCGTTGAAGAAACTCGATTGGGCATTCCTTTACTATTGGGATATGATGTCATTCATGGGTATAAAACCATCTTTCCGGTCAACCTGGGCAGTGCTGCCAGTTGGGATTTGCCACAAATAGAATTAAGTGCCAGAATAGCTGCAGAAGAGGCCTCTTCAGCAGGTTTACATTGGACTTTCGCCCCTATGGTTGATATTGCAAGAGATCCAAGGTGGGGTCGTATTATGGAAGGTGCAGGTGAAGATCCTTATTTAGGAAGTCTTATTGCCGAAGCCTATGTAAAAGGCTTTCAGGGTGATGACATCAAAGCAAAAAATACCATTCTATCTTGTGCTAAGCATTTTGCCGCTTATGGCGCTGCGCAAGCTGGTAGAGATTATCATACAGTAGACATGAGTGAAAGAGAGTTGCGCTCTACTTATCTTCCACCATTCAAAGCCACCGTTGATGCAGGGGTATGGACTTTTATGACTGCTTTTAATGAAATCAGTGGCGTTCCTGCCACTGCGAATAAATTTCTTTTTAGAGACATTCTTCGTGATGAATGGGGCTTCAATGGTTTTGTCCTTTGTGATTATACCGCCATTATGGAATTAGAAGCTCACGGTTTTGCAGAAGACCAAAAAGACGCTGCCCGCCTTGCCATGAATGCAGGTGTAGATATGGATATGATGGGCAGTAACTATAGAAAATATCTTGATACACTAATAACAGAAAATAAAGTAGATCGTCAAACTGTAGAAGATGCTTGTCGTCGTATTTTGGAAGCCAAGTATAGGCTGGGACTGTTTGAAGATCCTTATCGTTATAGTGATGTTGCTGTTGAAGAAGCTACCATTTACAAGCAAGATTATCTTGATGCCGCTACTGAATTGGCAGCTCATTCTATGGTTTTGTTAAAAAATGAAGGCGATATTTTACCATTGAATACCAATCAAAAAGTTGCACTGATAGGTCCTTTAGCTGCTGATGAATACCACATAATTGGCCCATGGGCTGGCTCAGGTGACAGAGGTGGTAAAGCAATCAGTGTAAAAGAGGCTTTAGATGAAAGACTGGGTAGCAATATCACTTATGCAAAAGGTACAGAAATCAATACGGATTCAGAAGCTGGTTTTGCGGCAGCAGTTCGCGCAGCTAGGCAAGCAGATGTAGCTGTTATTGTTGCAGGTGAAGCATTTGATATGAGCGGGGAAGCAGCAAGCCGTACCAATATCGATTTACCAGGTAATCAAAAAGCCCTAGTAGAAGCAGTTTTAGCTACTGGCAAACCTACTGTACTGGTTTTAATGAATGGACGTCCGCTGGCCTTGGAGTGGGAGCATAAGAATGTACCAACTATTCTTGAAGCGTGGTGGCCGGGTACAATGGGTGGCGCAGCTGTTGCAAAAGTCTTATATGGAGAACACAATCCTTCAGGAAAATTACCTATTACTTTTCCAGTTAACTTAGGGCAGGTCCCTATTTATTACAACCAAAAAAATACAGGCCGTCCACAAGATGATACAGTCGAGCCCAAATATCGTTCAAAGTATCTTGATGTTCAAAATGAACCACTTTATCCTTTTGGGTATGGTTTGAGCTATACTGAGTTTGAATATTCAGACCTACAGCTTTCTAGCAGTAACTTAAATGAAGGACAGACTTTAGAAATTAGCGTCAATGTAACCAACACTGGTACCTATGATGGGCATGAAGTTGTCCAATTGTATGTCCGTGACATGGTAGGAAATGTAACTCGGCCATTGAAAGAACTAAAAGGCTTTGAAAAGATCTTTTTGACAAAAGGAGAAAGTAAAACAGTTACCTTTAGCCTCACAACAGAAGACCTTGCTTTCTGGGGAATAGACATGAACTTCACTCATGAAGCCGGTGATTTTGAGGTATTTGTAGGTGGGAACTCTATAGATGTCATAAGCCAAAAATTTGAAGTACAATAAAACGATCGATGAAAAAAGGTATTCTAATTTTTTCCTTACTGTTTCTTTCTTTTGCAGCATATTCTCAAAGTAGGTATGTAGACAGTCTTTTTGCTGAAGTCCAAACGACCACTTATACCTATGCCATCAAAGATAGTCAAGAACTAAAACTGGACGTTTACCTCCCGCTTGGAGATACCATGACAAAACGAGCCTGTATGGTTTGGATGCATGGGGGAGGTTTTGCAGGTGGCAGAAGAGATAATGGAGCGGAAGTGAAACTGATGCAACAAATGGCTAAAAGAGGTTATGTAGCTATATCCATTTCCTATCGCCTAACCCGAAAAGGTAAGTCATTCAGTTGCAATGCTTCCCGAGCAGAAAAAATGGAAACCTTCCGATTGGCTTCCAAAGATTTATGGGATGCCGTCTACTTTGCTTACGAAAAATATATAGACTTTGGAATAGATCCCAAGCTATTTATCATTGGTGGTAGTAGCGCAGGCGCAGAAGGTGTACTCAACGCGGTATACATGAAAGATTGGTTGTATGAAGGCCCATCCAAATACGATTCTATACAACCGGCCATGGTCTTTTCCTTAGCAGGAGCGATGATAGATCAAAGGTATATCAACTCCAACAATGCTGTACCAGCTGCATTCTTTCACGGTACAAAAGATAACCTGGTACCTTATGCTACGGCACCACACCATTACTGTGAAGAAAGTGATATCGGCTACATCTGGCTGGATGGTTCAAAATCTATCACTCAAAAGTTAAAAGCAATGGGCAGCAGTTACCTGTTGTATACATTTGAAGAAGCCAGACATGAGATCGCCAACATACCTTTTGATCGGATGCAGATCGTTTATCAGTTTTTTCATGATGTGATGTTTGAAGGGATGTTGATTCAATCGGAGGTGATTGTGAAGAAACCGTAATTTTTATATATTAATCATCGAAGTAAACTTCGATGTACCTCCTATTTGGTACTGCGAAGTTTACTTCGCTATCTAACCAATTTCAACTTCAGTAAAATGATTGTTTCATTTAAAATACTGAAGCCAGATGTCAAGAATTGAATACTATCATGGCCACTTACCTCATTTTCATCACATTGGTCATACCTTCTTCGTTACCTCAATTTTAAACGATGCCATTCCAAAAGCATTATTTGATCAATTGCTATTCGAAAGAGAAAGCAAATTAGCACAGCTACAAATTGATGCTCCTCCCAATCAAAAGCAATTGAAACTGGAACTCCACAATCAATATGAAGCAGCTTTTGAACGTCTTTTACATAGAGACACTCAACAAGAACATCTTTTTCGAAATACAATTGCCGCACAAATTGTAGTAGATAGGATATTGGAATATCAAGGCTTATATTATGACTGTTTTGCATACACAATTATGTCCAATCACATTCACCTCCTATTAGATTTTAGTATTCAATTACCTAAAGGCTACAATGCAACAAAAGTATTGGACAACTATGTTAACTTGGATAAAGTTATGCAGTTGATAAAAGGT
>JBCBCD010000522.1:0-5432 GCA_038530915.1 Bacteroidota bacterium | reverse complement strand
TTCACCGATTGAGTCCAAGCAATCAATCTGATATGCTGAAGTCTGTCCTATTTGACCTTTTACTTCGACAAAGTAATTTCGATATACCGTCCCGGCTCCACAGGCTATCGCACAGGCAGGACCTTGAGTCCGATCATATTCGTATATTCCAATGCCTTCTTCAGGAGAGACATTGGGCTTAATCATTTCCAAAAGATTAAACTGTGAGGCTGCCTGAAATAGAGCACCTTCACTTTCAGCTAGTTGATGAAAATACTGTATATCTCCTATTACCTCCGATAGCATGCAAACTTCAGACTTAAGTTCTTCTTCCTTTACTGCTTTTCTTAAATCTTCTAACTTGGGAATTTCTAAATGACCAAACTGATAGGCCTTACCATTCACTCTCGATTGGATGTACTGATCTTTTTTAATCAAATTGGTCCGTACTTGATCAGGTGACGTTTCTTTAAAGCCGAATAGTTTTTCAAACCAGTCCAAAATTTCTCATTTTTTAAATTAATCTAAGTTGCGATACACACACCTTAGGTTTCAAAGTAAGGGATTAACCATATTCCTCTTCCATTCTTTTTACCAATTTGTTTACTACCTCACGGGCGCGAGGAGAATCGGTATTCATCATAATAATATATGCGACTGATGCTGACTTATCAATAGTAACATTGACTAAAAAGGTACCCGCTGATCCGCCATGGAAAGAATAGTTTCGATCATCTTTTTGTGTATTTCCCCAGCCATAGGCATAAACAGCATCATCAAAATCTGTATGCAGTGTAAGATATGTTTTTGATTGTAGGTAATTATCCTCACCCAATAAGCCTTTCAGGTTAAGTTGAATGAATTTACAATAATTTGGTAAGGAAATATTTACATCACCTCCAGGTTCGATCCAATCTAAATCATAATCATCATCAGGAGGACAAGCAATTAGTTGTCCGTTTTCTATCCAGTGTCCCCAAGGTTGATTTTCATCTGTTTTATTGGGCCATGCAAAGCCTATATTCAGTTCCAAATCTTGATTGAATATTTTTAGCATTAAATCTTCCCAGCTTCGCCCTCCTGCTTTTTCTAACATTTGAGCAGCAATGGAGTATCCTGCATTTGAATAGCGAAACCCTAAACTATCTGGTGTAATTGGAGGCCTGTTTAAAACATACTCAATGAAAGCTGTTCTTTGGTCAGATTTATCTTGCTTTTCAATATAAATGGAATCAAACTCCTCCTCTACCCAAAACTCTTGAATTCTTCCCCGGTGGCTAAGCAAAGCACCTAATGAAGTATCCCAATAAATTGAATCGATATTTTCTTTCCAATCCGGAAACACCTCCCTAATGGTCGTAGACCAATCGATCCATCCTTTTTCTACCAAATACCCGGCAGCATAAGAGGTCATCGCCTTCGTCACTGATCCCAGATGAAATCTATCATTTAATTGGATCATATCAGGATGCTTATGCCTCCTTACTCCAAGCGTAAACAGTTCAAGAATGGTATCTGCACCTACAACAGCTATTGCCATGCCTGGTATCTTATTTTTTACTCTTAATGTCTCAGCGTATGATTCTAAAGCTTGGTACTTAGTACAGCTCCCAATTAGTATTAGAATACACAAAAGGAAGAAGATAATTAAATTTAATCGACTCATTTAATATGGCTATTTTCAATGAATGCGCTTTAGTTGTAGCACCGATTAGAAGGTCAGGGATCTCTATTAATTTACTCTGTTGCTTTAATTCCCTGTAAATTCCTATGGCCTGTTCATTGGCTTTTATATCGAAAAGAATGATTGTGATATTTTCAAAAAATTGATCCCAGAATGGATCTTGATCTTCATTGCTTCCTACACATATTTCATATTGGGTAATGACGGAAATAGCAAATAAAGTGTAAATTACTTTATTTAATTGACTCTTAATTCATTGATCAGACATCTACAACCATACTTCGAACTTCTCTAATTTCTTATCCAAAATTCTTTTTAAGAGATATCATAAGCTATGGCTAATGACCAAAACTTATGGTATCCCTAACTTACTAATTTAAAGTGTATACATCACAACTTAGATTAGTTATTCGGTGACATATTATAAATCACCTTCGATATTTTTAACTCTCCATCGATCCGCTCAAAAACAAAAAGATTTTTGGTTTGAAAAGACACACTGTCACCACCATTACTTGGATAAAAGGTACCCTTTACTTCTCCTCTCATAATCACAGTATTCTCATGTTGTGAAAACTCTATCATTTGATGTTCCATATCTGAATAACCATAAGTCTTTTGTTGATTGAGGTAGGCCAATAAATCTTCTTTGCTGTCAATGACTCCTTGGTTGGGTGCCATATGAATGATGTTTTCAGCGTACACTGCCAATTGTTCTTCTTTGGAAATCTTGTTGTTATCCAGAACATTAAGAATAGCTTCTATTTCCTGTTTAAGTTGATCCTTTTGATTTATTCTGATAAAACTTCCTTGATAAAACAGTCCGGTAGGATTGTCATCCTGATCAAATTGCTTAGAGTACAAAGCATATTCATTTTCATTAATCCATTCATAGGTATAGATGCGATAAGTACCAGGAGCTTCACCTTCAAAGCTTACTTTCAATCGTAAATTATTTTGACCATAAAACTCGCCTTTCCCATTCCCCATTCTAATGGTGCCAAAACTAGACAGGTGACCTACCTCTTTAGTATTTGGGTTGTAGGTCCAAAAAATATGGCCATTGGGTTCCGGACCATCAATGATTGAAATCAAACTATTTTCAGTATTGATTTGGCAGGATACGGTATGGTGTAAAGGGATTTTTATGGTATCATTATCACCCCCCCAATTCTGTATCCAGGTATCATTTTTGAGGGTCCATTCACCAATAAATTTAGCAAACGGATTTTTTGATACTTCAATAGAGTTCTCGATTTCACTATTCGTTTTTCTTCCATTTAATTCATAGGTAATTGAAGTCTTTTGCGCGAACATTTGATTAGAGCAAAAAAGTAGTAGCAGGAATGCAAGCACTCTCATTGTTTTTTGTTTTTTATAGTTTATGACAGATGCTCCTAAAAGTAAAAACCAAATATGGAGCTACAACCTATAAGTTGGATAAAACAATGGTATTTGGCTCCTATCCGTCAAATCTGCTTTTCATCTAAACTAAAAGACTTGAATTAACTATGTGTAGAGAATGGTAGAGATAAATAATTATTTACTTCCCACTCATTCGATCAAGATATCTTTGAAGCGCAATAGTTGCTATTTCAGGTTTTTTTAAAGGTGGAATTAGAAAAACAATCTTTCCAGTTGGGTCAACTGAATAGTAAACTGGTAATTGTTCATCTCCATTTAGAAAATCACCTTGAATATCTTTTGCTATAAATACATTGTCATAACTTTTTAAGAAACCATTTGAAAAGAAGTTATCCAACGATTGGCGCTTACCAGTAGGCACAATCAAAAAATCAACACTTGGGTTTCGCTTGATGAGTTGAGATATATTTTGACGCATTTGTCCCCAAGTCGTTTTGTCAGTAAGTATTAGAATAGAGTTTTGCTTTTGCTGATTTTTTCCTATCCAGATGCTTTCTCCCAATACATTTTGTGCAGAGATAGCCGGTAAGGTATCACCCATTGATAACTTTGGCATGAATTTGGACGCTTTGAATGTATTGACTACAATACCACCATCCGTATAAACTTGATTCTGTTGATCAATAGGATTGTTTGGATCCCTTTTTCTAATTAATTGTTCTATCTCCATTGAGGAATTCATTTGTGGTATAGAAACATATTCCCCAGTACGCATTAGCTCTAATGCCTTTTTGTAATCAATAATGTTACCAATTGAATCCAAGTGAAAGATCCTTGTATTAGGATCGCCTTCCAGTTCAATAGCCTGAGATTGAACATTAAAACCACACAACATTAAAAAGACAAACACGAAAAGACCACTTAAGCTCTTATTCTTCATAATTTTGATTTATTTATAAATAAGTGTTTGGACAAAAATAATTATCACTTTAGGATGTCATCTTTTGGAGCTGCTCTTCGTTGAATTCTCAGCTGATATGAATCACCTTGCGAATTCGCCTCGATCAACTCCAAAAATCTGATCGATCAAAATCACTAATTATTTTTGTCCAACCACTTACACATTTAAAATAGTTTCTTAATGTTAGTGCGAGATAACATTCTTCTATCTTCCTTAACCTCCAAATGACAATCTGGTTGGCTATTACGACATGATAATTATATTTGTTAAGTCTAAACATCTTTAACAACGAGATCATGAGAAAACCTAAAAGCATACTTTTTCTACTAACTACTGTATTCATCATCAGCTTTATGAATAGCTCCAACTTGATCGCTCAAGATGCGCCCAAAAGGCCTCAATTGTTCGTTGGAGGGGGAGGCTTTTCCCAAGAGATGTATGTAAAATTCAGCAAACTAGCTGGTCCTAATGCAAAACTAGTTGTAATTCCTACTGCCACAAGTCGTGAAGTTAAACCTGAAGAAATTCAAAAACGTTGGCAAGATCGAGGAATTAAGGAAGTAAGTGTATTGCATACCAGAGATAAGGAAGTGGCCCGATCAGCAGGCTTTGCAGATCCCTTAAAAACAGCTACAGTAGTTTGGATTAGTGGAGGCTCACAATCTAGAATTGCAGATGCTTACTTAGATACACCTGTAGAAGAAGAACTCTATAAGTTGATAGAACGTGGTGGCATGATCGGTGGTAGTTCTGCAGGAGCAGCCATCCTTTCAAAAATGATGATAAGTGGAGGAAGAGTAGAGCCAGAAATAACCACCGGGTTTGATTTAGTTCCAGGAGCTATCATCGATCAGCATTTCCTTAGAAGAAATCGCCTTAAAAGACTCATGGCAGCTATACGTGCTCATCCGGAAATGGTAGGTTTTGGTATAGATGAAGATACAGCTATCCATATCAACGGAAATGAATACAAAGTGATCGGAAGTTCATATGTCATGCAGATAGAAATGGTGGAGGGGAAAATTCAATTGAATGCTTATGAAGATGGTGAAACCATTACTATCAATAAAGAGTAATTGATTGATTTTAACTATTTCTACTCAAATAATTACTTCTGAACTCATGTGGAGTTTGCCTCATGATTTCCTTAAACTTTCTATTAAAGTAAGAAACGTTGTTGTAACCACTTTCAAAGCATACCTCTAAGATGGTTTGGTCAGATGTCATTAATAATTTGCTGGCATAATTGATTCGGAATTCATTGATGATTTGTGTGTAGGTCTTTTTGGTTTGCTTTTTGATGAATTTATAGAAGGCAGCCTCCGAAATGTTCATCTTATCTGCAATTTCTCGAATGCTCACTTCCTTTTTGAAATTTTCCATAATGTGCTCATATACCACTTTAATCCTCCCAAGTTGCGATTCGTTAATTCCCAAAGCATA
>JBCBCD010000521.1:1544-5446 GCA_038530915.1 Bacteroidota bacterium | reverse complement strand
TCATTACAAAAAAGATGAAAAGTACCCTGATGACATCACCATTCTGACTTGTAAAATTTTCGGTTAGATGCCTATTGTGTAAAGTTCTATCCATATAACTCGATAATCTATTTTTAACTGCACTAGATCGATACTATTTTCTGCCCACTCAACTTTTTCTATCTTATCATTTGTTACATTATAAATGAATAGTCAGTTGCTAAGTACCGTGTAACAATAATTAACTTTTGTTACACGGTACTTAAGCAATTTGATATAAAATAAAGTTTTATAAATGAGAGATAAGAACATAGCCGGCGTTTTAGCTCTATTTCTTGGATGGACAGGTGTTCATCGTTTTTACCTGGGGCAAGTTGGTTTAGGAATATTATATGCGATTCTTTTATTCACAGGTGTCTCTGCAGTACTGGGATTGATAGATGCTATTGTATTTTTCTCAATGGATGATCAGGCATTCAATGAAAAATACAATAAGTCATTGATGAGAAAGAGAAATAACTCAAGAAGAAGAACTTATCAAAGTGAAAGCAGAAATCAAAGAAGAGATTATCGCGTAGATAGATGGGAAACCAGAGAGAAAAGAAGGCAAACCAATCCTACCCGAACAACACAACAAAGGCCAGCTCCTACAAGAACTAGAAGGTCCAATAAGCCCAATCCACACAAGGCAAGTGGCATTAAAAAATACAAGGATTATGATTATGATGGAGCTATAGTTGATTTCAATAAGGCACTGGAAATAAATGACAATGATATTGCTGTTCATTTTAATATAGCTTGTGCTTATTCTTTAAATGAGAAAAAGGAGTTGGCATTTCACCATCTTGATAAAGCAGTAAGTTTAGGCTTTGATGACTTTACTAAGATAAGGGAGCATGATGCTTTTGCCTACTTGAGGATTCAGGATGAGTTTGAAGCTTTTGAAAAAAATAAATTCAGATTACAAGAAAAAAAGAAGGAAGTTGAAACTGATACCACTAATAATAACGTTGTAATAGAAACAGAAACAAAAGAGAAATCTGTTCAAATTCCTGTTCAAGATGCAAAACAAGAGCAAGAAGAAGAGGAAGCAGATTTATTGAATACAGAAGATTTATTGAGTCAACTTAAAAGGTTAGGTGACTTAAGAAATAAAGGCTTATTAACAGAAGAAGAATTTGTAACGCAAAAAAGACGTTTGCTAGAATAATATTTTTTTAACAGAAAGGTTTGCAACATCATTCTTCTTTACTATGTTTATTTCAGAAACATACCGAATATTAAGTTTGATTTTACTTTTTGATGGATTTACTGACATAAAAATTATTGAATATGATCGCCGAATCACTGATATCAAATCAAATCTTACCGCTTCGCACTTCTGATAAAGGTGAAGACGCCTTAGCAATGATGGATGATTTTTATGTCCGACACTTACCTATCGTAAATAATGAACAATTACTTGGATTGATTTCTGATGATGATATTTTAGAATTTGATCCCGAAGAACCTATTGGCTCTTACCGCTTGTCGCTATACAGACCGTACATACATACCTATGATCACGTCTATGAAGTGATGAGACAATTGGCTTCTCACAACCTTACCTTAATACCGGTTATCGATGGGGAAGATAATTATCAGGGTGTGATTACTCAGGAGGACCTACTAAAGTACTTCGCGAATACAGGATCTTTTTCAGAGTCAGGAAGTATTATGGTATTAGAAATCAATAAAAGAGATTATTCAATGGTTGAAATTTCAAGAATCATTGAATCTGAAGGAGCTTCTATTTTGAGCTCTTTCATTACCTCTCAGCCGGATTCTCTTCGGATGGAACTGACTTTAAAAATCAACAAACAAAACATTCAATCTGTAATCGCTACTTTCCAAAGATTTGACTATTCCATTAAGGCTACATTTAATGAAGCGGAGTACTATGAATCACTTAAAGAAAGGTATGATTCATTAATGAGCTATTTGAATGTTTAAACCCTTAAACTTTTAAACTCAAAATCAAAAAGATAGCACACTTTACATTTACTGCATTTCCCAGGCAGTAAATTTCTAATTCTCTCTCTAATTGGTTACCTTAAATCGCATATTGAGATGTGATGAAAAAGGTATTTTTGCTTATTCTTATTTGTTTTTCAAGTTTTACAGCGATGGCACAATTGGATACCGTCACTGTAAATGATATTCTACTCGTAGGAAACAAAAAGACCAAACCAAAGACTATTTTACGTGAATTGTCTTTTGCTGTAGGGGAAAAAATAAATAAGGAAGATTTAAGTGAGAAGCTCAATGAAAGTAAGCTATTACTGCTTAATACCAATCTGTTTACCCAGGTAGATATTTATTTTTCCAACTGGATAGGTGAAACCAATGAAGTAGACATAACAGTTCAAGTTGTTGAAACGTGGTACATTTTTCCGCTACCCTTATTCGAATTAGCAGATAGAAACTTTAATGTTTGGTGGGTTGATCAAAAAAGATCTTTAGAGCGGACCAATTATGGAGTCCACTTTACTCATGTCAATACTACCGGCAGAAGAGATAAATTAGACTTGATTGCAAAGTTTGGCTACACCAAGTTTTTAGCATTAAGTTATGAGCAACCTTTTATTAATAATGCTCAGAATATAGGACTTGATTTTGATATATCATTCCGACAATATAGGGAGATAAATTATGCTACCGTTGAGAACAAACAAGCATTTTATAAAAATGAAGATGAATTTGGTCTGCAGCTATTCAATGTGACTTTGGGTTTTGATTACCGACCATTCATAAGAACGACGCATCGTTTTTCAATAGGTTTTGATCAACACTATATTTCTAGGCATGTTTTCACTGAGTTGAACCCTAACTTTTTTGAGTTTCCTATTAACACACAACGGTATTTTTATCTTGAATACAGTTTATCACAAGATTATAGAGATTATAAATACTATCCATTAAATGGGTATTATTTGGAAGGAAAGTTAGAAAAAGCAGGTCTGGGTTTATTCAATGAAAGGAGTGGTTTTGATTTAAGGTTGAGATATGATAAATATTATCAGCTGAATAAAAAGTTTAGTGTAGCTTTACTCAATAGGGCCAAATATTCATTCATAAGAAATCAGCAACCCTATATAGCCAATAGAGCTATTGGATATAACAAAGATGAATTAAGAGGATATGAATATTATGTGATTGATGGACTGGATATGATTTATACTAAAATGAGCCTCCGGTTTGAAATAATAAATAGAACTGTCAAATTTGGAAAGATTGTTCCTATGGAAGCATTTAGATTAATGCCCTTGCGGGTAATGCTGTCTATAAACAATGATTTAGGCTATGTAAATGGTCCTTTCGCTAGAGATCAAAACCCTTTTAATAACAGATTGCTATGGGGAAGAGGTATAGGTTTGGACTTTGTAGTTTACTACAACAAAGTATTTAGTTTTGAATACAGTTTCAATCACCTTAATGAAGGAGGCCTATTTTTACATCTTAACCTGAATATTTAATGCAAGTAGTTGTCTACAGTAAAGTTTATAAAGAAAAAGACTTACTATTCATTCAAACCTTATTTGATGTCCTTTTTGAAGAAGGTATAAACGTTTATGTTTATAAGCCTTATTTAATGGAGATTCAGGATAAAGTTGTTTTAAAGAAAGACGTTGGCATTTTTGAAGAATATTTAGATTTATCCATTATTGACATCAATTTTTTTATTTCCTTGGGTGGCGATGGTACTATTTTGTCTGCAGTAACCTTTATTCGAGATAAAAATATTCCCATTTTAGGCATCAACTTGGGCAGGCTTGGTTTTTTAGCAAGTATTGAACGTAAAAATATCAAGGATGCCATTCATAAATTAAAACAGGGTAGATATAAATTGGATGAACGCAGAATGCTCTACCTAGAAACTACCA
>JBCBCD010000521.1:0-1534 GCA_038530915.1 Bacteroidota bacterium | reverse complement strand
ATTTGCCTTAAATGATTGCACCCTCTTAAAGCGGGATACCTCTTCTATGATTACTATACATACTTATATCAATGGATCTTATTTGAACTCTTATTGGGCAGATGGAATTATAGTGGCAACACCAACAGGATCCACTGGTTATTCTTTAAGTTGTGGTGGACCTATTATCTTTCCACATTCTGGGAATTTTGTCATTACACCAGTAGCTCCTCACAACCTAAATGTTAGACCTGTTGTAATATCTGATGACTCCGTTATATCTTTTGGTATAGAAGGTAGAACGGATCATTTTTTGTGTACGCTGGATTCTCGGCATGAAATGATCACTTCAATAAACGAACTAGCCGTTCGAAAAAATGATTTTAATATCAAATTAGTAATGCCTTCTGATATTGGATTTATGGAAACCATTAGAACTAAGCTTACCTGGGGGAATGATTATAGAAAGGGATAACTCATAAAGTCAGAAGACATTTCATCATTTACAATGCTAAATACTTTCAACTACTTTTTTTACGGCCTTGAATAAAGCTATTTGATTTTTAGTACGGATGAGATTGTGAGTAGGGTATTTTATTTTATAATAATTACTTCCCTGAAGATAATCGGTAAGAAAACGCATGGCTTGTTCTAAGACCATCCATAGAGGAGCTAAGTCCATAAGTAGAAGTTCTTCTGATGTCAACACCTCTGCAAGCATATTTGTAAAAGTACTCTTACAGCTTAAATATTGATTTTTATCTACTTTTATTTCATGGATATTTGGATCGTCTTCATTTAAGTTATTCAGGGAAGTTCTAATCATATCTCCATAATCTGAAAGAATTGTCCCTGGCAGTACAGTATCCCAATCAATAAGTCCAAGCACATGATTAGAATCAATAGAAAATAAGGAGTTGGAAATTTTCACGTCATTATGGACTATTCTTAGTGGTAAATCAGGAGCTGCTATTGTATCAAATATATGAGCATGTATGTTGATGAAATTGATCTCTTCTTTTGCCTGCTTAATAAACATTTCATTAGCATTTTTAACTGCTTTTTTAAAACCTTGATACCTGGAAACACTATTATGGAAGTCGGGAAAATGAATGGATAAAGCAGATGGAGATAAACTAGACATTGCTACTAAAAACCGACCTACCATTTTAACATGGTTGATGAGTTGTTCTTGATTTTCAGGTCTTGTGACGGTTTTTGATTTAATAAAAGGAGTCATCCGCCAAACATTTTGGACTTCATCTAGTACATAAAATTGTCCACTCAAGTTTTTGAGTAAGGGAATCAAGGCAAGAGGAGGATCTGTATTGAGAAGATGTCGATAAATGATATTATGATTATCAATTATCTGCAATGGATTGGAAAAAACAGAAGAATTAATTTTTTGCAAAAAGTATTTTCCGGAGCTTGTAATGACTTGGTAGGATAAGTTAATGTTACCCAATTCTATGGGGAGCATGGTAAAATCATCATTAGTATACTGGCTTACTATTTTTTTAATCAATTCATCTACCATAGTGCAGTTTATAAAACC
>JBCBCD010000520.1:0-5455 GCA_038530915.1 Bacteroidota bacterium | reverse complement strand
AAGAAATGCTCGTCGTGATTTGATGGAAAACATTAAAAAGGCCGTTAAAGCTGGCTTACCTGAAGATGAAGGGAAAAAGAAAGAAGGAGATGCTCAGAATATGACCAATGACTTTACTAAGAAAATTGATGACATGCTTGTTGCTAAGGAAAGCGACATCATGACCGTTTAAGAAAACAACTTGCTAAATACCTGCTCTAAGGTTTGCCAAATTACTGAATAAGCCTTACATTTGTGCCACTTTTGAAAAAGATAAAGAACTGTAAAAATGAAAAGAACATTTCAACCGTCGAAAAGAAAGCGCGTTAACAAACACGGTTTTAGATCCAGAATGGCTACAAAGAATGGACGTAAGGTATTGGCGCGTCGTAGAAAGAAAGGGCGTGCAAAGTTGACTGTTTCTGACGAAATGCATAAAAAGTAAAATCTAGATATGAAAAAAGGCTGGCAACGCCAGCCTTTCTTCACTCTATGTTATTTTCGTTATTGAACGTTGTCTCCTCTAAGTATCCTATATCTTTTCCTTGCCTCTACAGCTAGCGTACTATTTGAAAAATCTATGAACAAGCTTTCATAGTATTTCTGTGCTAGTTCCAAATCATTCAATTGATTTTCATACAGCATGGCCAATGCAAACAGTGCATTGTCTGCGCGTATTTCATCTTTGTGATTGTCTACTATCTCTTTATAAATAGAAGCTGCCTTTTCATATTCACGCAGCTTACTGTAGATATCTGCTTTTAAATATAAGATATCGTCTTTCAAAGAATGATCTGGAAAAGTAGTGGCTAACGTATCCATCTTTTCAAAAGCTTCATCAAACTTGTTTTGGAAAACAAGCAACTCCGCTTCGCTATATAGCTTTATGGCCTGTTCCGTACTATCCAAACCTAAATTGTCCATAATGAATACAGACAAATCCAATGCATCATTTGCTATGACTTTAGAAGTAGAAACTTTTAAAATATTGAATTGAGATTGTGCCCACTCAAATTCTCCCATAAAATAAGACAACTTTGCATTTCTAAACCTAGCTTCATTACCCAGATAATCTTCTTTGAAATCTTTGTCAACCTGTGAATAAAGAAGAGTGGATTCCCAACGTTCTCCTTGCATTAAATAGTAATCAGCTAAGCTCAATTTGCCTTCTGCCTGTATGGTAGGATCTATATTGGGATAATTGATCATCTCATTGAGCAAAGTGATGGCTTTGTCCAAATCATTCAAATAAAAAGCTTCCAGTTTGGCAAGCTCAAGAATGATCGCAGCAGTTAATTTAGACCGACCAAATTCTTCCAGAAAATCTTCATAGAGCGCTTCCAGCTTTAAAAGATCATCCTTGGTATAACTGTATCCATCTACTAATTTTTGACGGCGACAAAGCAAAGCCTGCTTTTTAGCATCCAGGTAATAGGAGCTGGTGGCACCTTTCATTTCGACTATGTATTCATATCCATCAATCGCTTGATCATAGGCTCTGTCATTAGCGGCTATGGTTGCTACTTCAAAAACGCGACCTCCATTCTCATTCATTCTTCTGTCCAGGGCTTTGACCTGTCTTAAAGCAGCTCGATAATCTTTTCTTTGTATGAATACCCAGGTCAATAATTCATTGTAAGTAATGTTTTCATTTCTTGACTGTATGCGTTCATACAATTGCCTTTGCAATTCGCGGTAGTCTTCTTCGCCAAAATATCTTTGGAAAAGAGACTTCAATCCATCTACCCTTTTGGGCGTCTCGTCGATGCTATTAAGATAATATTCAATCATCTTCGTGGTCTCTCCTTTTCTTCGATACAATTCACCTAAGTAATAAGCAAAAACTCTATCGTCTTTCAACAGTTTACTGCCAGCTTCGTAGGTTGTAATGGCTAAATCATATTTGGTAAGAACGGAAAAATCATTGGCTAGCCTGATGATGGAATACCTGTCTTTGGGTAAAACACTGATGGCATTTTGAAATTGTTCTTTCGCTTCCTCATCCTTATATTGTCGCTCTAATAACTTACCATAAAGGACGTATAACTTAGGACTTTTGTCATTCTGCTTGATGGATTTAGTAATTTCTTTTTCTGCTTCCTTAAATTCCTCTAAGGCAATCAGACAATCCACATATCTTTCAAAGTAAAAGGTATTATTGGTGTTCTTCTCATATAAACTTTTATAGACAAATGCTGCTTTTTCAAATTCTCCATCTCGATAATACTGCTGGGCCAATCTTGAACTTTGTGCCTGAATAGCCACACTAGTAATCAAGAATAGAAAAAATAATAATCCCCTCATTTCCAGGTTAATTTTGTTAACTACTTACTGATCCGCTAATTTATTATTATAGTGCGGTAGATTCTCTTTATGATTTGTTAAAAAACAATATAAATATTTATTGTTTATCCAAATGAGAACATCATTAGCAACAATAATATTGAAAGGAAGTTGTGTGTGACTAATACCAACACTTGTTAATAACTTTTTCAGATTCAATAAGAATAAAATATCATTTTTGTTTTCACTATTTCCACTTCAAGGCATTTCGGTTTAGATACTCGAATTGAGAAAAGGGGAATCACGTGAAAATCGTGAGCTGTTGCGCAACTGTAAATGGCATAATTTAAGCCATGAGCCAGATTACCTTCCTTGAGCGTGTGGATTTTGCTTTCGCATCAAAAGCAATTGTCCGAACACCATCATTTGATTTACCTGCTTCTCTTAGAGTAAGGTGTCTGCGCGTCTTCGTACATATTGCTTGAGTCTTTTTTAATCTTAAAAACAGCAATATGAGTATTTTTGAAAAACGTCTCAACTACCGACCTTTTGAATATCCAGAAGTTTTACAGTTTACAGAAGCCATCAATAAATCTTTCTGGGTGCACTCAGAAGTAGATTTTACAGCTGATATTCAGGATTTTCATGCTCACCTTGATGATAATGAAAAAGAAGTTGTCAAAAAAAGCCTTTTAGCAATTGCTCAAATTGAGGTAGCCGTTAAGTCATTTTGGGGAAGTTTATACCATCATTTTCCAAAACCAGAATTTAACGGACTTGGGAGTACTTTTGCTGAATGTGAGTTTCGCCACTCTGAAGCTTATTCCCGCCTTTTAGATGTATTGGGTTATAATGGTGAATTTGCCAGATTGATTGAAACGCCTGTCATTCGCAAACGCATTAACTATCTTTCTGAGGCCTTAATGCACACTAAATCGACAGATAAAAAGAAGTATGTTTTTTCACTGATCCTTTTTTCTATTTTAATTGAAAATGTCTCCCTTTTCAGTCAGTTTGCGATTATTCTTTCTTTTACCCGTTTCAAAGGAGTAATGAAAAACATAAGCAATATTATCGCCTGGACCTCTATTGATGAGCAGGTACACGCCAATGCAGGCATTTATATTGTGAATAAAATAAGAGAAGAGTTCCCTGATTTTTTTGATGAAAAAACAGTTCAAGAACTGCGAATAATTGTAGCTGATTCTATTCAGGTAGAAGCAGAAATTTTGGATTGGATCTTTGAGGGAGGTGAAATAGATCACGTTTCTAAAAACAACCTGCTCAGCTTCATGAAGTTTAGGGTTGATGATAGTTTGAGTAAGATTGGTCTTGAGAAAATATTCTTTGTATCAGAACACAATTACCAACCTATGGTCTGGTTTGAAGAAGAAGTTTTTGCCAATAGCTTAGACGATTTTTTTGCAAAACGTCCCGTGGAGTATACAAAGCACGATAAGAGTATTACTGCTGACGATTTATTCTAAGAGTATGTTTAACTAGCTGCGGACAAGCCTTTCTTGATTTTCCTAATCAAACCAAGGTTTATAGAAAAATCACATTGCTTGCAGCTGAATGGTAATGAAAACCTAAATGAAAGTTTTAAAAAAAGAGAATGGAAGTAATTGAGAAAACAGAAAGAATGTGGTGGCTGAATGAAGAGAGCCAAAATATGCTAAATCGAGGATATTTATTAAAGGGTGAAACAGTAAAAACAGCTATTGAAAGAGTAGCTAAAGCTGCTGCTAAACGACTTTTCAGACCAGAAATGACCGAGCCGTTTATTGAAATGATTGAAAAAGGATGGATGAGCTTGAGTTCACCAATTTGGGCAAATATGGGAACCGAAAGAGGTTTGCCGATTTCTTGTTTCAATGTCCATGTTCCTGACAATATAGAGGGGATAACTCACAAACTGGGTGAGGTAATCATGCAGACAAAAATTGGTGGAGGTACTTCCGGGTATTTTGGAGAGCTTAGGGAGAGAGGAAGCCCGGTAACAGATAATGGTAAAAGCAGCGGGGCGGTAAGTTTTATGAAATTGTTTGATTCAGTGATGGATACCATTTCTCAAGGCGGGGTTCGCCGTGGAGCATTTGCTGCATATCTCGATATAGATCATCCGGACATAAAAGAGTTTTTGGAAATAAAAAGTATTGGTAATCCTATTCAAAATCTTTTCTTTGGAGTGTGTATTCCGGATTATTGGATGCAGGAAATGATTGATGGGGATAGAGAAAAGAGAGAGATATGGGCAAAAGTACTAGAGAGTCGTCAGCAAAAGGGCTTACCTTATTTGTTTTTTACTGACAATATCAATCGCTTTAAGCCTGAAGTTTATAAGGATAAAAACATGACAATTCGATCGAGCAACCTATGTTCTGAGATTGCATTGCCCTCCAATTTCGATGAATCGTATATTTGTTGCTTGTCTTCCATGAATCTGGAGTTGTACGATGAATGGAAAGATACGGATGCAGTTCGTAGAGCAGTTTTTTTCCTGGATGCCGTTTTACAAGAATTTATCATCAAAACGGAAGGAAACTACTACCTAGCTTCTGCAAATCGCTTTGCTAAACGTCATCGTGCCTTGGGCTTAGGAGTATTGGGCTGGCATTCTTATTTACAAAAGAATATGATTCCCTTTGGAGGCTTGCGTTCCAAAGCACTGACCAACCAAATATTTAAGCAAATAAGTGTACAGGCAGAGGGAGCCAGTGAAGAATTAGCTAATATTTATGGTGAACCAGAAATATTGAAAGAATATGGAAGACGCAATACTACCTTGATGGCAATTGCCCCCACAACTTCTTCATCCGCTATTTTGGGGCAAACTTCGCCAGGGATTGAGCCGTTCAGTAGCAATTACTACAAGGCAGGTTTATCGAAAGGAAATTTCATGCGGAAGAACAAATACCTGCGTCAACTATTAATTGAAAAAGGGATGGATACTGAAGATACGTGGCGCAGCATTATGCTCAATCATGGAAGTGTACAACATCTTGACGAATTGACCGAAGAAGAGAAAGAAGTCTTCAAGACCTTTAAAGAAATCAGTCAACTGGAAATCATACAGCAAGCTTCTATTCGCCAAAAATACATTGACCAAGCACAAAGCTTAAATTTAAATATACCTTATAATCTTCCATGCTTCGATGATCAATTTATTCACTTCTTTAATGGGAAGATTATA
>JBCBCD010000519.1:0-5457 GCA_038530915.1 Bacteroidota bacterium | reverse complement strand
CTTGATGCAAAATCCATCTTTTTGTTCTAATAAAACTATTTTAGAATAAAGTCTAGTTTTTTAAAGAGATGGCAAGTTGATGGAAATAGGAGGCTGATTGATACAATCTACTTCCATACCAACTAAAAAGTTCTCCATCTACTATCCTTAATTTGTCCTCAGATAAATAACGTGTAAACTCTCCAAAATGCTTGGTTTTGAATGGGTAAGGTTCTGACGAGAGGAAGACAAAGTCAACTTTTCTTTCATTTAGCTGACTTAATGGTATACTTGGATACCTGCTAAGTTCTTCAAATGCATTTTGGAAACCAGCTTTTTGAAGCATCACATTAATAAACGTATTATTGGCAGCAAGCATATATGGGTTGCGCCAAATAAAATAGGCTACCCTGGGTCGGTAGGTAGGCTGAGGGATAATTGCGAATCTCTCCTTGATCTTAGTTATACAATTAATAGCTATAGCCTCTTTATCGATTAACAGACCTATCTGCTGAATCATATCATAAGCATCTTCTAAAGTTAGAATATCACTCATCCAAACCGGATACTTTTGTGCCAACGTTTGGATCATTTCCTTCTCATTTTCTTCTTTATTGCCTATGATAAGGTCAGGCTGTATTTCATCAATTCTATCAAAATGGACAGATTTAGTACCTCCTACTTTGCGTACTTTATTAGTAAGTTCCTTGGGATGTATACAAAACTTTGTAATACCTTTTACAGATGGCCCTGCCTCTAGGTCAAACAGCAACTCTGTTTGTGACGGAACCAGTGAAATGATTTTAGTAGGTGGCCAATTGTTTAACTCAACTGACCTTCCCATTTGATCTTTGAAAACAGTCATAAAAGAGAAAGATAGTGATAGCTGATAGCATCAAGTGAGTGTCTGGCTAGCCAGACACTCACTTATTACATTCCATTATTAATTAGCATTAAAACGGCAATGCTTCTCCCATAGTTTGAGTCATAGAGTGAAAATGACTTTGTATTTTTTCGAGTACTGAGCTAATACTTGAATTTTGAATAGCTCTTCCATCAATTTCCACAACACGAGTGAGTTCGCCCATGGTCCCAGTAGTAAAGACTTCATCTGCTATATAAAATTCTGTAATGGATAGGTTCTTTTCAACGATAGGAATTTTATGATCTCGACAGATATCTATGACCAAAGCTCGGGTAATACCGGGCAAACAACTATCGGCATACGGTGTATATACCACACCTTTTCTTACACAAAAAAGATTGACGCCATTGGCTTCAGATACATATCCATCTTTATCCAGCATGATACCGGCATCGGCATTAGCATGATTGGCTTCAATTTTTGCTAAAATATTATTGAGTAAGTTGTTATGATGGATTTTAGAATCCAAAAACATCGGTGAATTTCTTCTGACTGAAGAAGTTACTAATGTAATAGAAGGTGGATAAACTGGCGGTTTCCATTCTGCCAATACGATAAGTGTGCATCCAAATTGATTGAGTCGAGGATCCATACCTGAGGTTATTTTTTCTCCTCGAGTCAAAGTAAGGCGGATATGCACCCCATCTTTCATGTTATTGGCTTTTAGCGTGTCAAAAATAGCTTCCTTTATTTTTTCATTAGAAGGAATTTCTTTAAAAGCCAGCGCATGCGCAGAATCTTGTAAACGTTGTAAATGAAGATCTAAAGAAAAGATTTTACCATCATAAACTCTTAGTCCTTCCCATACCGCATCACCTCCTTGTACAACACTATCAAATACTGAAACTTTTGCATCTTTTCTATGCACCAATGATCCATTGACGTGCACCAAAATGTTTTCATTCTTAGAATTGAATTTTTGAAGCATATGATTGATTAATGCAAGTTGCTATATAACCACTTTTATATAGCAACTCGGGTTAATTATACTTTTATAGCTTTTTCAAATAGAAAATCATAATAAGGTTGGCATTCCTTTGCCAAAGGTTCGAGTTCTTTAGGAAGCTCAATATCTTTATGTTGATAAGGTTGGAAACCATTGGATTTATGAACGTTGGCATACCAGTATTTTGCCCATACCCCATCTTCAGGTTTCGGCCCAACTTCCCAACTTAACATATTTTCATCAAAGCGGATGGAAAAGACATCACACAATTTCTTCAATACTAAAGGTGGGTTCATTAATAATTGTGTAGCATCCAAAATTGCTCTAAAAGTACCAAGTTCTAGGAGTTGATTGTATAGATCATACTGCATTTTTATTCCAATATCACTGATTAAAGGATTAGGAATGACCTTGGTGTAAGATTTGATTATAGCTCTGGGGTTTCTGATTAAAAGAATGTTCTCAGTATTGGCTAAGAAAGAACGATCGATATGAATCAGGTGATGGGTCATTTGTTTAAACAAAACTATATCGGTGGTATAGTTTCCAAAGATCACTTCATCAATTAGCGTTTGAGCATCGGTAGATTGGCTGGCAATGATTTCTTCTGTTCCGGGATGTTGAGCTTCCGTTTCTGTTTTTACCAGGTAATGTGCGTATAGTGGTTCATCAACGACAGTTGTGTCTTGGCGTTGGGCAAAGCTGTACATAAATGCAGTGGAAATATTGCGCGGACTAGACCAGGCATTGATCCGTTTTGTCATAAAGAGTGTAAGCTGGTGATTATGGTTAGACGTTTAGGGTTTAAGCCATTGACTTTACCGAAGGTAAAGACGCAATATCCTCAAACATTCAAACCCTAAACATCTAAACTCCTAAACTAAATTATTTACTTAGCTACTGTCAAATCTTCAACAACAGCTTCAGGACCATTGGTCATTACAGATTTGATTCCATTCTCCATACCTTCCTTAGAAGCATATTGTTGACTACTGCCAATAACTTGCTTGTTTTTTGCTAACAGGTTGAAGAATAATTTTCCATTAGCAGCTTCTTTGCGCTCATATTGGCCATCTTCTGGAGAGTTTTTTCTTACAGATTCTACTCCTTTTTTTGCAGAATCCTTACCTGCATACCCTTGGCTGGAAAGAATAATTTGTCCATTTTTTGCTTTTAAACGGAAATAATACTTCTGGTTGTTCTCGCTTTGAAAAATCTCGTATTTCATGCTAAAAGGTTTTATGGGATGCAATAATTGAGGTAGTGTCTGCAATAAAATATTGCATTGCCCTTGATATTAATAGATTCATCCCTTGTTAAGAATTTGAAGTTGGGGTAAAATAAATAAAATTAGTGATCTGAAAAAACCTGATTGAGCAATAGAAATTTTGAGAACTTGATATGACGCAATATAGTTAGTATTTTAGGACAATATTAGATTTAAAGTCAGCAAATTAGGATACGCCTATGAAATCGAAAATTTACTCAGTTAGTAAATCAGCATCTCTCGTTTTGGGTATGATGTTGGTTTTTCAATTATTATCTTCTTACGCATTTTCAGCAAACGAAAACCTGCCTACTACTTCTAAAGGGTATTTAGTGACACTAAATGGACAAAAGTTAACAGGCTCAGTTAGTGCTATTGTAGATGAAAATCAAATCATATTCATCAATGATTTTGGGACCATTTATACCATTCATGCTGCATTGGTTTATGGCTTTGTAATACAAGACGATGAGCGAAAAGTAGTTTTTCAAAGCAAATACCACAGCAAAGAAAAATTATGGCGTTTTCTGAAAGTGATTTACAAAAGTAATGAGATCAGCTTGTTTGAAGCACCGGAGTATTTTCAACCTCTATTCGGAATTACCAATACTCCCGTAGATCAAAATATCAATCGAAGAAGAAATTTTTACATAGAAATGAAAGGTAGAGCCCCTGCTCTGATCAAATCTGGGAATTTCAAAAAAGTGATGCGTGAAATAATTGGTAAAAGAGCTCCTAGACTGGCTGCCAAAATTGGAAAAAAAGGCTATCGTTTTCAAGACCTGCCTAATATACTTGAAGAATACAATAAAGAATATAAAGCTTCTGCCAGAAGGTTGTAGTTTGGTTGTTGGTTGTTGGTTGTTGGTTCTGTGGAATTTATTCCGCAGTAAAGAACTAAAAACCAACAACCAACAACTAAATAAAAATAGTAAAGCCCAGTTCCTCAACGGAATGGGCTCCCTAGTGAAAACGTAAATCAAACTGTAATAGGTAGTTCTTGTACTGAAAAAAGGTGATTGAGTAATTTTAAGTGATTTTCGAAGAAAAAGTGATAACCCTTTTTTCATTAATTGTACTGCCATAAAATTGGTTATTCTTTATGATTGGTGCTTTTATCTTATTGGCAAAGAATAATACAATATTGCTCAATACAATTTTATTAGCTTGTTTTGAGTGCCATTTTTGAAAAAAAGGACGGCAAAGCATTATTTTCTTACTTAAGCTCCCCAAATGGTTTTTTGTAGAATAATGCACAATTTCGTGCAGCTTTTAGAAGGATAATTACGTTTATATTTTGTGGATTGCTTTTACGAGCTGATTTTTTCTTTCGGACCTTTACCGCAATTTTAACATTTCAGAGCGCAAAATGATATTCCTTTTTATACTATTTTGCTGTTTATATTATATTTTGGGCAAAGTCGAAAGGATTACACTTTTACTTGCGTCATAGACAAACTAAGAACGAATAAATTTAACATGAGACCTATTTTATTTAAGGTAACAGAGAAAGATGATACATCTTTCCACATTCAGGATAATAATGCAGAGCATCAATATAGTCAATTGCATTATCACCCTGAGTTACAAATTAGCTTAATTGTAAGTGGCAACGGAGTTTGCTCAATTGGCAACTCAGTTGATCATTTTAAAGCAGGAGATATATATTTAATAGGGTCTAATGTACCTCACGTTTTTAAGTTTAATCAAAATAGACCTTTTGGTAGTGATGATCGCATGATTTCTATTTTCTTCCGTACGGGATCTTTTGGCTCTAGTTTCTTCAATTTACCGGAAATGAGCAAGATCAAAGGGATGTTGAGAAGTAGTACAAGAGGCATTAAATTGTATGATGATTTAGCTGAAAACATCCGCGACATTATTATAAATCTTAAAAAGTCAAGTGGAGCTACTCGCTTTGTCTATTTTCTGGATCTATTGGATAAAATGGCATTAAGTACTAAGAAGCGTTATTTGTCCAGTAATTATTATGGTAGTGAAGATAGAATTGATTACGCGCACCCTATGAATAAGATATTTGATTACATATCTGATAACTTCGATAAGCCCATTTCTCTGGAAGAAGTTGCCGGCATTGCTAATCTATCAAAATATGCCTTTTGTAGGTACTTTAAGCGCATTACCAATAAGTCATTCATCACTTACCTTAATGAATTTAGAACTGGTATCGCTTGTAAGTTGCTCATCACAGATAGTTATAGCATTGCTCAGGTAGGTTTCCTTTCTGGCTTCAACAACCTCTCGAACTTCAACCGACAGTTCAAAAAAATTATGAATACCACACCTTCTCGATACAGAGAATTGTACCGTAAATATTTT